>DASYGC010000430.1:0-7742 GCA_036000225.1 Ktedonobacterales bacterium
CGAACCGGCGCCCCCCGCGGCGGCGCGCCGCCGCGGTCCGGCGGACCGCCCGCACGGGCTTCTGGATCCGCTCGGAAATGGGAGCTATCGCCGCCTGTGGGCGTAGCCGCAGCCGCGGGACACGAGAGCGGCTGGCCCACCATGCGCGACCCGCGGCGCTCAGTGCGATGGCGAGGGTGTTGGTATACGCAAGTGTGTCGCTGAGCGCCGTGTTGGCATATCCCAATGCATCGCTCAGCGCGGAGCTGACCGCTCGCGACGCCTTGCGCGCGGCGTCCTGGCTACCGAGTTGGCTGAGTCGCGCGCGCGTGGCCCGCATGCCAGGTCTCCAGGCAGCCTTCAAGCGGCTTGCCCGCATCAATGTCGCGACTTGCGCCACCTGCGCATTGCGCCGGCGCACGAGCAGGTAGGCGAGCCCACCGGCAGCGCCGCCCACCAGCACACCGACGACGGCAAGAGGCGCAAGTTGTCTGAGGGCACGACCGGACTCCGGCTGCGCATCGAGGTCGGTGATCCGCAGCGTATAGAGGCGGGACTCGGTCAGGGTTGTGCCGCCCGCTACCGGATCGCTGGTCTCCTCGACGTAGTTGAACTCATTGCCCTCGCGGCTCGCGTAGCGCTCGGGTGCGAATGGCCGCGCGAGGTCTGGGTGGTCCGCCAGGTCGCGTGGGCCGATCGTCAGGCGAATTTCGTCGCCAGTCGCGCTGGCGATATGATCGGCGGGCAACTCGAAGTCCAGACCGGCCTCGCCGCGCACCACCAGGCGGCGCAGTTCGCCGGTATCCTGCGAGACAATCAACTGGCGTAGCGCGCCCACTGGGCCGTCAGGTCCAACGACCCGCGCGCCGCGCTTGATCTCGAGCGGTGACTGGTTCGCGCCTTGTCGCTTCTGTTCGTCATCACGGTCCATGTCGCGCTACTCCTCCCGGTGAATAGTCCCGCCCGCGCCGCCCTAGAGCGGTTTTCGATAGCATTGAGCAGACTGCCAGCATTTCAAGCCTTGGTTTCACCCGGCCGCGAGACGCTAGTTCGCTCATCCATTACGGATACCGCTCTAAGCGGACAGGACCGGCGCATTGCCGCAAGTGGGCGATAGGGCATGCTCAGAGGATGACAGCAAGACCTGGGCCATGCTCAGAGGGATCGGCTATCGGAGAGCAGAGCGCGATGGCTAGTCGGACCGGCCCGGTTGGGGGTGGTCGCGCTCGTGGACTCCGGTCGTGAGTGGGTGCGCGCTGCCTGATGGCCGGACCACGGCCGGCGACCTTACTGTCGGCAAAGTCGCCGCATCCCATGGCGTGTGATCTGGCGCCAGGTCCGACTCGCTTGCCAATTGCGCCTGCAAGGCACGCAGCTCTTCGTGAATCTGGCCCGCGGAGGCGTAACGCCGATCGCGGTCACGCATCAGCGCCCGCAGGATGATGCCTTCCAATGCGGGGGGAATCGCTGGTTCGAGCTGGCTCGGCGGAACGGGAACGCCTTTGAGGATGGCATCGGTCATCTCGGTCAGGGTTCTCCCGCGATAGGGCCGCTGTCCGGTGAGCATTTCATACATGCTGATGCCCAGCGCATAGACATCCGCGCGGCCATCCAGCTGGCGTCCCAGCAACTGTTCGGGCGAGACATAGTACAGACTGCCGACGACCGTGCCGGTACGCGTGATGCTCTCAAGCCCCTCCACGCGCGCCAGGCCGAAATCCAGCACTTTGACACGACACCAGCGATCGACTTGCAAATTTTCGGGCTTGACATCGCGATGCACCAGGTGGCCCTGGACGTGGGCGTATTCGAGCGCGTCCGCGGTCTGCGCCGCGATCTCAATCACCTGGCCAACCGGCAGACGTCCCTGCTGCTTGCGCAGCTGTCCGGCGGTGTTGCCCGCGAAATACTCCATGGCGAAGTAAATGTGGCCGCGATCCTGGCCGGCATCATACAGACGCAGGATGTTCGGGTGTTGCAGAGCACCGACAATGCGGGCCTCGCGCGTGAAACGCGTGACGAAGGACGCATCGCTCGCCAGCGCATCCAGCAGCACCTTGACCGCCGCGACGAAGCCCTGCTCGACGTGGGTGGCGCGATAGACAATACCCATCGAGCCGCGACCAATTTCGGCTTCGAGCAGATAGGCTCCCAGCCGCTGCCCAACGAGTGACGGTTCTCCCAACGCTTCCTCCTGGCCATGGCGGCACGCCGCACGATGGCGGGACCGCGCCAGCTAGCTGGCGGTTGAAACCTCGCCGCGGGGCCCGCGGGCCGCAACGTCCACCTACGTGGTCTGGAGAGAGTTGGTATTCCCCGTCTCTCGTGATGTACAACGACGCAGCACCCAGACTGTCACTGACTGCCGGCTACCAGGTGGTCTCACGGCTCCTTGCGCAGGGCATCCAGCACTTTGGGGTCGATGGTGCTGCTCTGCTTGTCGGTCGGGAAGGTGCGCTCGCGCACCTCGCGCAGGTAGTCGGTGACGGCGCTGCGCATCGCGATGCCCAGTTCGCCAAAGCGGTGGGTGTGGCGCGGCGTAAAATCGGGGTAGAGGCCCAGTATGTCATAGAGCACCTGTACCTCGCCGTCACAATGTGGTCCCGCGCCAATGCCAATCGTGGGAACGCTGATCCGTTCCGTCACCAGGTGCGCCAGTTCGGCCGGCACCAACTCCAGGACGATGGCGAAGACGCCAGCGTCTACCAGGGCATCAGCATCGGCCAGCAGCGCGCGCGCAGTGCGCTCGGTCTTGCCTTGCACCTTGAAGCCGCCGAAGGCGTTGACTGACTGGGGTGTCATCCCAAGGTGACCCATCACCGGGATGCCCGCATCGGTCAGCGCCCGCACGCTGGCAACGGACCGCATGCCGCCTTCAAGCTTGACCGCTTGTGGGCCAGCTTCCTTCATGATCCGGATGGCGTGGCGCATCGTATCTTCAGGGCTCACCTGGAACGAACCGAACGGGAGATCGGCAATCACCAGCGCGGTCTTGGAGCCCCGCACGACCGCGGCGGTGTGGTGGATGATGTCATCAACGGTCACCGGCAGGGTGGAGTCGTGGCCCAGGACGACCATGCCCAGGGTATCGCCAACGAGCAGCATGGGAACTCCCGCGGCATCGAGGATCTGCGCGGCGGGATAGTCATAGGCGGTGAGCATGGGAATGCGCTCGCCGCGCTCCTTCATCTGGCGAATCTGATCGGGGGTTATACGCGGCATGGTTCACCTCCACTCGAGTTGCTCTCCAGAGGGTCAGGTGATCGTATTGTACGTCGCGTGCCGTGGAGCATGCATTGATCGTGGCGAGCGTGGTCGCCCCGCGGGCGGTGAGACGGCTGGCGGATCGCGAGCGATCAGCTGTCCGCGCGCAGTGCTACGCGCAACGCTTGAGCCGCGGACTCCGAAAGTGTGCCTTGCGACAGCGCCAGTGGGATGGCGAGCTGAGCAAGCGCGCGATAGGCCGCGAGGAGGGAAGCCCTCTCCCCCGGCTCCTCCCCGAGCGCGGAGAGGGGAGGCAGAGGGGGCATGTTCAGCCAGGCCAGGTGTGCGGCTACCGTACCCACATCTCCCCGCGCGATGGGACCTGTCAGCGCGCGCACGGGGCCGAACGCGGCGAGATTGTCCACCGTCGCGCGCAACAGGGGAATTAGCGCGTCCAAGGCGGTCTGTGGTGGCACGCCGAAGCGCTCCCAGAGTTCCACCGCGGCGCCGAGCAGCGCGACAACGTAGTTGGAAATCAGCACCGCAGCCACATGATACGGCACGCGATCGGCGCCGGTGAGGCGCACGACGTGCCCATCGAGCGCGGCCACCAGCGCGGCCATGCGCCCGGCCACCGCGGGATCGCTGGCTTCGAGTGCCCACGTGCAGCCCGCCAGGCGCGCCAGCGCGGCGGTGGCATCCAGTGGTGGTCGCGCGAAGAGCATCAGGGGATGCAGCGCGGCCACACCCGCGCCACAGGCCAAAGCATGGGGCAGGGCTTCGATGCCCTGGGCACCGCTCAAGTGCACGATCGTCTGCTCGGGACGCCAGCTCAGTCCAGCATCGAGCTTGGCGAGGGCGTCATCGGGGACTGCCAGGAAGATGATGTCCACCGCGTTCGCCACGGCCGCGGCGTCGGGCAGCGCGCGACACTGAGGGATACTGGCGGCCACCACGGCAGCAGACGCGGCATTGCGGGCCGTCACAGCGGCAACCCAGGCGCCGCGGGCGGCCAAAGCGCGGGCGAGGGCGCCGCCCGCCGCTCCCACGCCGATGAAGCCGAACGGTCCCAATACGTCAAGCGACGCCTGGTCATCCGCCGGCACACCGGCCAGGTAGCCTGTCATCGCTGACTCAATCGAGGTAGTCTTTGAGCACGCGACTGGAAGTCGGGTGGCGCAACTTGCGGATGGCGCGCTCCTCGATCTGGCGCACGCGCTCCCGCGTGACTTTGAGCTGCCTGCCGACTTCTTCGAGGGTATGATCCTGATCGTCGCGTAAGCCGAAACGCAGCTCGATCACTTCCCGTTCGCGCAGGGTGAGATTGGTGAGCGCCCGGCGCACTTCGTCGCGCAGCAGCGCGCGATCGGTCGCCTCGGCGGGCCCACGGGTGTTGGTATCCTCGATGATATCGGCCAGTGTGCTTTCTTCTTCCTCGGAGAGCGGCGCATCGAGAGAGAACACCTTCTCGGCCCAGACCTGCAACTCCGCGACCCGCTCCTCGGCGACGCTCAACGCCGTCGCAATCTCTTCGATGTTCGGCTCGCGCTCCAACTGTTGGTAGAGATGGCGGGTCATCCGATTGACCCGCATGACCTCTTCCATAATGTACACCGGCAGGCGCACGGCACGTGTGCCTTCGAGGATCGAGCGGGTGATTGCCTGTTTGATCCACCACGTGGCATAGGTAGAGAAGCGGAAGCCCTTACTGGCATCGAACTTGGCAACCGCCCGGATCAGACCGATGTTGCCTTCGCCGATCAGATCTTCCAGCGCCATGCCTTGCCCGACGTACTTCTTGGCGATGCTGACGACGAGCCGCAGGTTGGCTTCGATGAGGTGGTTGCGCGCCGCGCGGTCGCCACGATCGATGCGCACGGCCAGGTCGTATTCGCCCTGGGCCGAGAGCAAGACGATACGGGAAATCTCACGCAGGTAGAGGCGCAGACTATCACTCTGGGCCCCAGTGCTCACATCTGACGGCTCGCTGTCGCCGCCCCGTAGATGTTGCGCTCGCTCCGCCTGATAGGCGCTTGTCTGGTCGTCCATATTCATCATGTTGCTACCCAGCGCGTTGGTCCCAGGAGCGGGACGTGAGAAGGCAGTGTCGTCATCTGCCGAACAATCTCGCACTTCGCTTGTCACAAATCCGATGGCCGGTGCGGTGCGCCCTGCTGGCGCTTGGTGCGGGAGCGCTCCGCCGCACTGCTGTTGATCAATTCGTCCACGGCATGACGACGCCTGGATGTTCCCACACGTGGGCCTCTATGCCAGATGGGAATCGCTGAGTGAACGGTTGGTTTGTGGTCCAGGAGGAACGTCAGAAGTGCTCGACCTCCATTGGCATTGCCCGGCTGATTGGGCAATCACGCTTGAGTGGTTACGCGCCCCTTCGGGGCCCATGTGGTTCGGGAGCATTCCGCTCGCGAGCCGCTGTGTGGTGTTGCGGGCGCAGTATAGCACCCGCACGCGCGCGTCGCAAGAGGAGCAGGCGTGACCATCCCCCATTTGGCGCACTGGGGTCCCGCTCCAGTAGTTGGATTGGGGCTAAGATTCACCGTCAGATCGATGGCACTACTCTTGCTATGCGAGCACCATGGGTCCTGCGATCTCGTTTTTGCGTCTTGTGCCCGGCTGTCAGGTTCGCTACAATGGGTGCGCTTTCATTGGCGCCAACGTTGTCGAGGCGCAACCAGATTTTCGGACCGAGGAAGTCGTTGTGTCTTCTGGTCCGCACGGGCATCCATCGGTCAACGAAAGGAGGCGGAGATCTTCTCGGCGGTAGGTCGGCGGGGCGATTACGCGCTGTGAGCGCCGTCGCCGGCAACATTCCCGTGGCGATGTTCCACAGATGGTCCACATTCGACGGCTCCACGCTGTCGAATCACATCCAAAAAAAGGAGTACCGGCATGACTTTCGCAGGTGTCGCTCCCATCAACATCATCCCTGATACCGGCATCCTGGACACCATATTCCACAAGACGTGGCTGGCAATTAATGTCTTCGGAGTTCCCAGCGCCTGCACCCCGACGAACTCCAAGGGCTGTGGTGGGTATGCGATCACGCTGATCGGGCTCATCATCATCATCATCATTGCCGCGGCCGCCACTGCCATCGCCGAGCGGCTGACAGGCGCCAAGCCTGGCGGGCTGTTGGCCGGCATTCTGATTACGCTGTTTGGGGCGTTTCTCTTTTCAGTCTACGTCAATTTGCCATTCGAGATCATCCTGGAGAGCGTGCACCTGATCGCGGCATTCCTGGGAGCCGTCGTCGTGGCGGTCTTCTATGTGCTGCTGCGCAACCAGGTCAAGGGCACGAAGAAGGGCTAGCGCGCGCTGCTCTTGACCGCGGCGACCCGGTGTGCTAAGGTAAGCGTACATCGGGGCGTAGCGCAGCCTGGTAGCGCACCACAATGGGGTTGTGGGGGTCGGAGGTTCAAATCCTCTCGCCCCGACTGATGCAAAGCGGCCTCCCAACTGGGAGGCCGCTTTGTGTAGGATTGGAAGTCAGAGGCGATCGAAGGTGGGATCAAAAAGACTGGGCCGGATTCGGCCACCGCATAGCCCCATTCCCGCAGCACGGCAATGAACTGTTCGCGGTGCGCTCGGTCCCGCATATCGGCAAAATTCCGCAATCTCGATGCTAACCTACGGTGGCGCGGCTACACGCGCGCTGACCGTATCGTGCTGGAATGACTGGTCGCGCTCGGCGTGATCCGCGGCGAAGGCGTGGCGTGCTGACTCTCGAAAGTGAACGACTGGAGCACTGGCTGGTAGACCAGCAGCGTCAGGTTGGAGAAGCTAGAGTCAGGCGAAGCATATTCGATGGTATACAGCGTCGCGTCATGCACCGTGACCAGCACGACGATTTCGCGCAACACGCCACGCGTGTCCCGCACTCGACCGGCGCGCTGTTCCCAGCTGGCACCCGCCACCTGGACGGGCGGCAGCGCACCCAGCGTGTTGAGGGTCGCCAGGGCGTCGGCCTGCGCGCTGGCACTCAGCCCCCAATCGGGTGAGGCGACGAGCATTAGGGTATTGGTGCCATCCGCATCCACCAGCTGCACGCCCTGCTCGATGGGGACCACCTGCCAGAGCGTCGGGTGCGCGAAATGGAAGCGGTGGGCCGGGTCGCGATAAATGGACTGCGCGGAGACGGCGGGCGGCGCCACCCGAAACTGCACCAGAAATTCGATGCCGCCCCCTAACAGCAGCAGCGTCACCAGCAAGTTGATGCCCGCGGCAGTCACATCGCGACGCGTCACGCGCCGCGGGTGTCGGGCTTTGGGAGGCTCGTTGGCCGGCTCAGGCGGCGCCGTCAACACGCGTGCCGACCCCGCCCGTTCGGTCCAGGCAACGACCGGTAGCTCGATTGTGATCGGCGCTTTGAGATAGTCGGGGATGGCCAGCGGTCCGGTATCAACAGCATCGTCCCCGATGGGGGCGCCGCACTCGAAGCAGATCGTGGCGGCCGGTTCCAGGGGGTAGCCGCATGCGGGACAACGCGCCACCGCGCGTGTGCCGGAGGTCGCGGTGGTGGGCCGCCGGGAGATCGCGGG
>DASYGC010000431.1:0-6851 GCA_036000225.1 Ktedonobacterales bacterium
CTCCAGTGAGATCACTACTCCTAGGGACACCCAGCCCTCATTGTCGGGCGTCACTCAGATCGGCACACCGTTCAGATGAAGCCTCCAGAGCGCGATGGGCGCTCTGGGTAGCGCCGCGGCGCGCAACATCATTCTGGCGCAGGTGTCCCAGCTAGTTCTTCCCCGGCGAATAGGATATCTGATATAGGGTATAGGATCGGCTGCCCGGACCTACCGGCCAGGGAAGATGGTAGCGGAACCAGCACGATTGGTGCCAACCTGGCGGCAGGAGACCATACTGGCGGCGCTGCCCTTGTCATCAAGCATACCCTGAATTGGGGCGATGTGGGGGTGTCATTTGTCCCATTGCTGTAGAGCGTCGTGCCACCACCGGCAGGTTGGGTTCCACCGCCGATGCGTGTCGCGAGTGTGAGCGAGTTCATAGCCAGCGGGCGCGTCGTCGTGTATACTCGCGCCACAAGGAGGCTGGGATCGTGTTGATCCGCTGGAGCACGCGAAGGGCTAGCGAACGCTCCATGCGCAGAGCAGTGGCGCCGGCATCCAGCGGTGGATGGCCGGACATCGAGGAGCTGGCATCACATGACTCATTCATCCTGGCGCTCATCCTGGCACTCATCGCTGCGCGGCGCTGTCGCGATTTCCGTACTCCTGTTGGTGATTGGCTGCGGCGCCACCACGACCCTCGTGCAACAGGCCACCCCGAAGCCGACGATTGCGCCGACAGCAACGCCCCAGCCAACCACCTGCGCGCAGGTGCAGGGCTTGGGGGGCGCGCAGGCGCTCAATCAGGCCAACATGGCATTCCCCGCCGGCACGGTGGCCGCGGCACCCAGCACCGCGTTTGGTGGCGCCGGCCAGTATACCGTCAGCACGTATTCCGCCTGTACGCCAAACAACACCGCCGATCTCACTGTCGCCACGGGCAAGGGTCCTGAGTCGTTCACCAAGCTGGTGCTATTCTACGGGTGGGCACCCTGGACGATGTTCCCCACGGGGGGCGACGCGCAACTCACCTGCGCCGGCACGTGCTTCGCGTTCAACGCGGATGATGTGACCAAGGGAATCTTCTCCGGGCCGCCAAAATTCCTCGCGGTGGAGAACGTCACCGCCATCGCCAACGGATTGGTGACCTGGAAGCTCGTGCTGGCGACGCCACCCGCCGCGCCCAATTGCACCAGTTCCAACTTCAACAATACGGAGTATCAGCTCTATTACGATCCGACCGCCGGCATCCAGTTTCCCCCGCTGACGAAACAGGTGGGCGACTCGGCACCCGCGCTGGTGGGTTCGGATCAGTGCAGCGCGGGCAGCGCGGCAACCGTTAAGGCGTTCATGGATAACCAGTTCTCCACCCATGGGTACAGCAGCGTCACCTGCTCGGGAGACTGCTGGAAGAACGCCACCACCACGGTGACGATACAGCTTTCCGACCCGACCGACTGGCTGATCTCGATGCCACGCGTCTTGCCGTGAGGTGGGCACTCATGAGAACACCGACGCGCGTGTGCCATGGGACAGTCAGAAGGTGTACCTCCGCGCCTTGATGCGCATCAAGCATGCGCAGGTCGGCTGAGCGGGGACCTGCGGATGGGCTCGCACATCACCCGCCCATTCGTCGTCCCCCTCTAGCCCGCTGGTCGCGAATGGGATAGAGTACAGCGGATAGGTGTGAGCACGAGGTGGGTGCGGGAGCACGAGGCGGACCGGCGAGAAGGAGCGAGTGAGCGTGATGCGGCAAGGTGGTGATCGGGGACGAAGTGGAGCGCTGATTGTGGGCGCGTCATCGGGCATCGGGGAGGCGCTGGCCAAGCAATTGGTGGCCACGGGCTACCGCGTGGCGCTCGTCGCCCGGCGGCAGGATCGCCTGAATGCCCTGTGCGAGACGCTCAACGCCACGACGCCTGGCACGCCTGTCGCGCTGGCGTACGCGCACGATGTGGGCGCTTATGACGAGGCGCCCGCGCTCTTCGCGCGCATTGCCGCCGATGTGGCCCCGCTGCGGCTGGTGATCTATGGCGCGGGGATCATGCCCGCGACCACCACCGGCGGGTCATTTGTGGACGAACGCGCCATGATCGAGACGAATGTCATCGGCGCCATGCGCTGGCTGGGGCTTGCGGCCGACCACTTCGAGCGGGCGGGCGCTGGCACGCTGATGGGCATCTCGTCGGTGGCGGGCGATCGCGGCCGGCCCGGCAACGGCGCGTACCAGGCCTCCAAAGCCGCGCTCAGTTCGTACCTGGATTCACTGCGCTTTCGCCTCAAGCCGAAGGGCGTGCGCGTGGTCACGATCAAGCCGGGATATGTCGCCACCCCCATGGTCGCCGGCACGCCAACGCCCAAAGCGCTCACGGCATCCGCCGACGTGGCCGCGCGCGACATCGTGCGGGCCAGTCGGGGCGGATCACCGGTGGCCTATGTTCCTGGCTTCTGGCGCCCCATCATGTGGGTGATTCGCCACGCGCCAGCGAGCATGGTGGCGCGTATCAAGTAGCCAGCTCCAAGGGTGGCGGGGACGTGGAGGAACGAGAGGCCGTATGCGGGCGCAACAGATCAGTACCACCGACGAGATCCTTGAAGGCTATGGCATGCGCCAGCGCGCGCGTTGCCAGGTGGTGCGCCCGCGCACGGTGGCGGAGATCGCGGCGGTGTTCGCCGCGGCGGCGGCGGCGGGGCAGACCGTGGGGCTGCGCGGCGGCGGATGCAGCTATGGCGATGCGGCGCTGAATAGCGGCCAGCTGGTCATGGACTGTTCGCGCATGAACCGTGTGCTGGCGTGGGACCCCGCCACCGGCGAGATTACGGTCGAGCCGGGCGTGACGATCGAGCAACTGTGGCGCCACACGCTGGCCGATGGCTGGTGGCCACCGGTCGTCCCTGGGACGATGGCCGTCAGTGTGGGCGGCGCGTGCGCCGGCAATATCCACGGCAAGAATCAGTGGCGCCATGGCAGTTTCGGCGAACAGGTGGCCCGCTTCGAACTGCTGTTGCCCTCCGGCGAGGTTGTCGTGTGCTCGCCTGAACAGCGGCCCGAGCTCTACTACGGCTCGCTGGGCGGCTGGGGGTTGCTGGGCTGCTTCACCGCGATCACCTTGCGCATGCGGCGGATCTATTCCGGGTTGGTGCATGTCACGCAGAGCGCGCATCCGACGATGGCCGGACTGCTGGACGCCCTTGACGCCGGCACGGCAAGCGCGACGCATCTGGTGGGGTGGATGGATACGGCGGCGCGGGGCAAGCATCTGGGTCGTGGCCTGCTCAAGGCCATGCGCGAGCCAGCGCCCGGAGAGGATCCCAATCCCGCGCGTACGCTTGACCCGGCGGGACAGTCGCCTTCGGGACGCATCGCTGGCGTGGTGCCGGTGTCGTGGGTGCCAGTGCTGGGGCGGCCGATGGCCACGCCGCTGGGCATCCGGCTGGCCAACACGGGTCAGTGGCTGCGCGGCAACCTGCCTGGGGCGGCGCACGCCCACTACGAGCGCTACGTTCCCGCCAACTTCATGCTCAACTTCATTCCCAACTTCAAGCAGATCTACCAGCCGGGTGGACTGATTCAGCACCAGACCTTCATCGCGCGCGCCGCCGCGCCCGCACTCTTTCGTGCCATTCTCGAGCGCTCGCAGCGGCTGCACCTGGAGCCATCACTGGCCGTGCTCAAGAAACACAAGCCGAGCCCATTCCTGCTAAACTATCTTCCCGCTGGCTACTCGCTGGCGCTCGATTACGCGGTGCCGCGGGGGAAGGAAGCCGCCACACTGGCGTTGATGCGCGAATTGAATGCGCTCGTCGCCAGCCATGGCGGCACTTTCTTCCTGGCCAAGGACAGCACCCTGAGCGCCGACGACTTTCGCCAGGCGTTCGCGCCCGAGATGCTGGAGCGCTTCCACGCCCTGAAGCGGGCGTGCGATCCCGGCGAGCTGCTGCAGACGGACATCTATCGCCGTGTGCTGCGTCCCGCGCTTGCCCTGGCGCCGCTGGAATCCTGATCTCCCTCACTCCACTCCACTCCACTCCACCGCCGTGGCTGCCCAGGCTGAAGGTTGGCCAGCAGCTGCGCGCGAACCGACCGGCATGGCACGCATCATGCGGCGTGGTGCGGCGGCTGTCGGAAGCGGTGTGCGTCGCGCGATGCGCCGCTGTGGTGCGGATGCGATTTGTGACATATTTGTGACATACTGCGGGAGTGGTCAGCACACGCGGGGGAAGGGATAGGGAGCGATGGGCACGCAGCGGCGACAGACGATGGAACGTGAACTGGCGGCTTTTCTGCGCGGGCAGACGCCGCTGGCCGATGAGTTGGTGCTCTGGGGCGACATGCGGCTGCGGGCCCGCAGCTATCTGATCCCGAACCTGCCTCCGCTTCGCTATGTGACGGCGGTGCGGGCGATTGTCACCCATCAAGGGGCGGTGCTGGTGGTGCGCGACCCTGAGCGGGCACACATCTGGGCGGGTGGACGGCGCCAGCCCAGCGAAACGGTGATACAAACGCTGCGACGCGAAATGCTGAAGGAAACCGGCTGGGCCGTGGACGGCATCGTCCGTTTAGGTTTCCAGCACTTCCAGCACCTGGGTCCACCGCCAGCCGCGCCAGCCGCGTACCCCTATCTCTATCCCGACTTTCTCCGGGCCATCTATACCGCCGCGCCTACTCAACGCGTCCAGGCCAAGCCGGATGCTGAAGGGTTTGGGGTGAGCACGGCATTCCACCCCCTATCCCAGGTGTATACGCTCAACCTGACGCCGGGCGAACGCTGCTTCCTCGATGCGGCGCTGCAGTTGCGTGCGACCACCCCGCTCGCGCTCGAGGAGATGCAGGAGCTGCAATAGGCCAACGCGATGCCCCACCGGACGGGTTATGGGCGCATGCGCGCTTTGCGATGTGCTATCATGCGCTGCGCCAGAGTGTTGGCGAGAGTGTTGGCGGCCGTCCATGATCGTGAGATTCGCACCAGAAGGGGCACACCCATGCATGCACGCGTAACCACCGTCGCGATCGATCCGGCGCGAGCGGCTGAAGCGACGCAGATCTACCAGAATAACGTGATCCCCGCGATTCAGGGCCTCAAAGGCTTTAAAGGCGCCTATCTGCTGCAAAATCCGGCCACGGGGCAAGGTATCTCGATCACCATGTGGGACAGCGAGGCTGACGGGCAGGCCTATGAGTCCAATGGCACCTATCGCGAACAGGTCGCCAAGCTCGCCGCGCTGTTTACGTCGGCGCCATCGCTGGCGACCTACGAGGTGGGCGCGCACTCATAGCACGATCCACGACACGACGCCCGTGTTGAGTACCCGCTCCAATATTCGGAAGTAGGCACCCGGCATGGGCGTCGTAGATTGACGCGCTCCCTCATACCGAAAGCCATAAAGCATAGTTTATGCATTCTATCACAAACCTTGATTGGACTTTGGGCAACGCGCCAGGTATACTTTCCCTATCGGTGATGTGGAGACAGGCTGATTCTGCTTCGCACCCGTAAGATGAAGCGGGCAGCTTTCGCTTCATCACCCAGGAGAGTGGGCTGTTATCTACTTTCCTGGTGAGCCATGCGGGCTGATTTCCGCGGCGCTCTTGCGCGAGCATGGAACAGGCTGATTTCTGTTCCGTACCGACAGTGAAGTGGGCTGCTTTCCACTTCTCCTCAGAGCAGGTGAGCTGTTTTCCCCGCTCATCCCAACGGTAGGCTGATTTCTACCGGCATCGCGCATCAGGTGGGCGGCTATCCACCTCAGGAGTGGGCTGATTTCCACTCGCCACGAGTGACGCGGGCTGCTTCCGCATCGTCGCTCAACACGTTGAATGGGGGCAGGCAGACGCCTGCCCCGTTTCATTGTCCGCGGGGGGGCTCGTGACCGCCAGTGAGTACGTCTAGTCGGCAACCACGGGTACACACCCGATTGAGAACCGCACGAAGTCGTCGGTGTAGCCGAAGCCGCCGCCGGGCACGCCAGCGATCCCGGTCCGCTCGAAGAGCGAGAACACGTCCTCGCCCGCCCGCAGTTGACTCCAGTTGTACACGGTTCCACCATCATCCATGTTCACCTGAGCGAAGAGATGGTGCGCGGCGTTCAGCCGCCGCAACTGCGCGCCGAAACGGTCGCGCCGGAGCGTATACAGATCGCGGATGCGCTCGCCCAGTTCGGGCCGCTCGCCAAAGAGTTGGACGTAGGCGGTGTAGCGCAGTTGCCATTCGGCGGGCAGGCTGGCGATGGTGTTGATCCAACCGGTATTGACCGCTTGCGCCAGTTGCGGATCGCAGAAACCAACCCAGCCGCAGCGGTCGCCCGTGAGCGTATGGGTCTTGGAAAAGCTGTGCACCAGCACGGTGCGCGGCAAGATGCCCGCATCGGCAAAGGCACGCATGCGGGTGCGGTCCGCTGCGGGATCGCCAGTGCCGATGTAGGCGAGATCAGCGACGACCAGCACCTCGCGATCGGCGCGCATGACTACCGCGAACAGCGCGCGCAACTCATCGTAACTATAGGCGAATGCGGTGGGATTGTTGCTGACCGTGAGATAGAAGGCGCGGATATCCGCATGCTCGTCAAGCGCCTGTTGGAGCATCGTCGGGGTGACCTTGAAATGGTCGGCGGGACTGGTGGTCAGCCGGTGCAGCCGGTAACCCAGCGACACCGCCTGCCACTCAGGCACGTTGAAACTGGGAGCGGGGAAGACCACCGCGGTTTGCTTCACTCCCTGCTGGCGCAAGGAATAGGCCCAGCCGCGCCAGAACTTGTCGAGTCCATCGAGCGCCCCCAGGCTCAGGAATACGCTACTCGGATCGAGCGTGATGCCATACTGGTCTTGCTCCATTTGCGCCAGCCGTTCGCGCAGGATGGGATTGCCTGTG
>DASYGC010000432.1:0-8136 GCA_036000225.1 Ktedonobacterales bacterium
TGGAGGCGGTGCCGTGGGATGTCGCACGCAGCATTGAGCAGCGCGTGGCAGCGCTGCCACCGGAGGCTCGCGCTTTGCTCGGCGCCGCGGCGATGGCTGGCCGCCGCGTCGCGCGGCGACTCTTGCTTGCCCTAGGAGGGCGGCTAGGCCAGCGTCCAGAGGAAAGCCTGTCGGCGCTGGACATACTGCACCAGGCACGCCTGTTGGTGGCCGCCGAACCAGAGGCATTCCAGTTCACCCACGATCTCATTCGTGAGGCAGTCGAAGCGGAACTTAGTCCAGGGCAGCGCATCGCGCTGCATCGTTGGATCGCCCAGACGCTCGAAGCCGCAACGGGCGAGCCAGCCGCGGCGCTGCTGGCCTTCCACTGGCAGGGCGGAGCGATGCCCGAGCGGGCCGTCATCTATCTGGAACGGGCGGGCGCGCATGCCGACGCGCTCCACGCCCATGCCGAAGCCGCCGATGCCTACCAGGCCCTGGTGCGTGTGTTAGATGGACTGGATCGCCCGATTGAGGCGGCGGCCGCCCGTATCAAACTGGGTCAGACATGGCTGGCATCGGCACAGTACGATGAGGCGCTGGCGGCCCTGCGGCAAGCCGCGACATCCTACGACGCGGCTGGCGAGTTCGAGGGGCTGGCACGCGCCAGTGCGCTGCAAGGCGAAGTGTAAGTGTTGCGCGCAACGCCCGATGAAGGCGTGCGCCAGCTGGAGGCGCTGCTGGCCCTGCCGCGCATGCGAGCGGTCTCCGCGCGCGGATGGGCGGCGCTGTATGTGGCGCTGGCCTGGCTGATCAACGCGACCGGCCGCTACGAGGCGGCACTGGCGCCGGCTGAGCATGCCGCCGAGCTGGCGACTGCTGCGGGCGACGAGGCTTTGCTGACGCGGGCGGAGCTGCGGCGCGGCCAGCTATTGCTAATGCTGGGGCGGCTGGAGGCGGGCGCGCGGGTCCTCGAGGGCGCGCTCTCGCTGGCGGAGCGTACCGGCGATCTGCGCAGTCTACGCCTGGCATTGAACAGCATCGGCTGGGTGCATGAAACGTGGGGAGATTTCGCGCGTGACCAGGGCTACACCGAGCGCGCCTTCGCGGTGGCCGAGCGGCTGGGCGATCCGACGGTCAGCGCCTTCATGTGGAGCAACCGGGGCGGTCCGGCCTTCAATCTGGGCGATTGGCCGGAGGCGCGCAACTGCTTCGAGCAGGGGCTGGCGCTAATGCGTCAACAGGGGCCTTCGTGGGCCAGCGCCTGGCCACCGCTGCTGCTGGGCCAGCTCGAACTGGCGCAGGGACACGCGGGGATGGCGACCGACCTGCTGGACGAGGCGATAGGTCTCGCCGAGCGCAGCGGTGACCTGCAGGCGCTGCGACAGGCGCAGTGCGCGCTGGCCGAGCGCGAACTGCTGGCGGGACGGCCCGCGGCGGCGCTGGCGCAGCTCGCTCCACTGGGCGACCGGGCGAGCCAGCCGGAGAGTGATGTGCGCACCGTGTTGCCGCTGCTGGCGTGGGCCAAGCTAGAACTGGGCCAGGTCGCGGAGGCGATAGCCATCGCGGATCGCGCGGTGGAGCGTGCGCGCGCGGCGCGCATGCGTCCGGCGCTGGCGGAGGCGTTGCGGGTGCGGGCACTGATTGCCGCGCGCCAGGGCGATCTGGAGGCGGCGTGTGATATGTTGGAGCAGGCGCTGGCGCTCAGCCGCGAGGTGAGGTCTGCGTACGCCGAGGCGAAGGTGCGACTCGCGCTGGGGCAAGTGGTGGCCCTGGCTGGCGAAAGGTCGCGGGCGCGCCAGGAGTTTAGCGCGGCGCGAGCTATCCTGGAGCGGTTGGGTGAGCGGCTCTACGCTACCCAGGTCGAACGTGCGCTTGGCACACTGGCATAGAGCGGGAACGGACCGTCGCGATACGCGCCGCGGTCGGCTATGCGCCAGGCGTGCTGGCAAGCACCGCGTCCCACGCTAGCTTGCATCCGAGCATCCCCAACCCGACGAGACCCAGATCCGCGTGCTCGATTTCGTTGGTCGTGACGGTGAAAAGCACGTCACCATCGTGGCTCGTGTGAAAGGCCACTGTATCACGACCGAGCCGGATGACTCAAACAGTCGCATCCCGTGCGCACTCACTTGCTCACTCGCGCCCTTGCGGTTGGCTGAATCCGTATGCTATACTACAGCCGCGAGAGCGCCTGAGCGCATTCCAGATGGTGCCACGCCTGGGCCACCTGCCATGCGGTGCTCTCGCACAGAAGCGTTGTTTCTCGGGGTGTAGCGCAGTTGGCTAGCGCGCAGCGTTCGGGACGCTGAGGTCGGAGGTTCAAGTCCTCTCACCCCGACCAATTCGGTGCCACCTCCAGCGAGGTGGTGGCCT
Organism: Ktedonobacterales bacterium; assembly: GCA_036000225.1. Taxonomy (GTDB): domain Bacteria; phylum Chloroflexota; class Ktedonobacteria; order Ktedonobacterales; family JADMIN01; genus DASYGC01. The sequence continues at coordinate 2,356 of DASYGC010000432.1, forward strand.
CTTCTGAGGCCGAGGAGCACGCCATGCGAGCGAGGGTCGTCAGTGGAGACGCAAGCAGCGTCGCCATTGCCCCCCAAGCGCGGGGCGTGCTTTTTCCGCTTGCTGGCCGGCAATTCGCGCACATTTATGGGTGTACGCACCTGGAATGGCGTGAGCGGCGGCGTAGACAGTAAGGGCGCGGGAAGTTCGGCAGCCGGTTCTGCCTGCCGAATCTGCGACTCCTCCCTTTCCTTCTGCTGCGACAGCCTGTTGCGTGGCCGGTGAAGGGAGCAAAGTGCCCATGCCGGTCCTGGTGTTGAATGCCTCACTGCAACCGCTTTCGGTCATCCCCGAGCGTCGCCTTGTCGTGCTCCTCTCCAAGCAGAAAGTCACATTCGTGGATGCCGCCATTCGCGCGGCCATCGAACAGGGCATTCAGGAACGCCGCTTGTTTTCTGAGGAGCCGGTCATCGTCCAGTTGCTGGCCAATGTCCGGGTGCCACGGATGATTCTGCGCCCAACGCGTTCTAACATCATCCTGCGCGATGAAGAGACCTGCCAGTATTGCGGCAAGCACTTCCGTGAGTTGACCCTGGATCATGTGCTCCCGCGCTCGCGCGGTGGTCAGAGCACGTGGGAGAACCTGGTGGCCAGTTGCCGCGCCTGCAATGGGCGCAAAGGCAATCGCCTGCTCAAGGATGCCGGCATGCACCTCATCCGCCAGCCGCGCCCGCTGGAACAGGAGTACGCGGGGTTCTTCCTACTGCGCTATCCCCGTTTGCGCGAGGCCTACGAGGCCTTCATCACCTCGGCTCAGGCGCGCGCCTGACCGGCATCCACATAGGGTGTCTGGCGGGCACGCGCTCGCGCTCGCGAGCCACAACACGACACACACAGGTCGCACCGCATCCACCACCCATGCTGGCACGTATTATGTATAGAGCATGGGTGGTGGGTCTATGTGAGCGCTCAGCGCCATTGGGGTCTGGCGTTGCTCCGTTGGGCAGCGGACAACCGCACTAGCACGATTGGGCACTAGACAGAACTCAGCAAATCAGTATACTATCCAGTGAGACAACGCTGTCTCCTTCTACAGGGCCAGGTACAACAGTGGAGTTGGAAGGCCAGGTACGCCATGGGAATTGGAACCAGTTCAGCCGCGCTGTGTCTTTACGGACACTTCTATCAGCCCCCACGCGAAGACCCGTTTTCCGGTCTGATTCATGACGAGCATGATGCGGCGCCATTTCCGAACTTCAATGAGAAGATCACCGCTGAGTGCTATCAGCCCAACGCCATGGCCGGCAATTTCGAAGCGATCAGCTTCGATCTTGGCCCCACCCTCGCCATCTGGCTCGAGCGTGCCCACCCCGACACCTATGCTCGCATCATCGCGGCCGATCAGTGGAACGTCGCGCGCTATGGGGTGGGCAACGCCCTGGCGCAGGTTTATAACCACACGATTCTGCCGCTGGCCAATCACCGCGACCGGCGCCTGCAAATTGCCTGGGGGCTGGCCGATTTCGAGCATCGTTTTGGCCGGCGCGCGGATGGCATGTGGCTGGCGGAAACCGCCGCGGATCTGGAATCGCTCGCGCTGCTGGCTGAGCTCGGCGTGCGGTATACCGTTCTCGCTCCGTGGCAGGCCGCCGAACCGGTAGATACTACCGAGCCTTACCTGGTGCGCTTGCCCGGCGGGCGGAGCATCACGGTGTTTTTCTACAACGGTCCGCTCAGCGGTGGCGTGTCGTTCGATTGGGAGACCACCAGCGATGCTGACCTGTTCGCCGATGCCTATTTGCGCCGCCACCTCACCACCGAGAAACGCCTGCGTGGCGAGTCGCAGCTGATTCTGGTGGCCACCGATGGCGAACTGTATGGCCATCACAAGCCGTGGCGCGATCGGTTCCTCAGCCATCTGGTGAACCGCGGCGCCTCGCGCGCCGAGATCGAGATCACCAGTCTGGGTCGCTATCTGCGCGACCACCCACCCACCCGCGAGGTCGCGCTGCGCGAACCTGGCTCGTGGAGCTGCCACCACGGTGTCGCCCGCTGGTCCACGGGCTGCGGTTGCACGGAGGGCGATTCGAGCTGGAAGCCGGCACTACGCCAGGCCCTCACGCGCCTGCAGGAACAGATTGATTCGCGCTTCGTCCGGGGCACGAGTGCGACCCTGCGCGACCCCTGGGCCGCGCGTACGGAGTATCTGGCCTTGCGCAACCACTGGATGAGCGCCGAGCGCTTCTGGACGCGGCACGGCATGCGCGGGGAGCGTCCCGCCGGAAGCGGGGCCGAACGACGCACCACTCTGTTGCTCGAAGCTCAATATTTCAGCCAGTGGATGTTTACGAGTTGCGCCTTCTTTTTTGACGATCTCGACCGCATTGAGCCGCGCAACAACATCGCTTTCGCCCGCCGCGCCATCAGTCTGGTATGGCAGGCGACACAAAATGACCTCCAAACGGATTTCCTGACCGATCTCGCCCGGGCACACAGCTGGCGCTCCGGCGTCAATGGCGCGGAGTGCTATCTTCAGCTTCCACCCGTCACGCGAGGGCTGCTGCCAGGTATGCAGGCGCGTCAGACCCAGCGGGAGCCGGCCGCGTGAAGTGGCATGGGAACACCAGCGGACACCTACCAGTATGGCGTCGTGACCAGCAACGCGGCCACAGCCCCCGCGCTCATGAAGGTGCCAAACGCGATGTAGGTGTGTTTGGAGACGCGCCCCAACCCCAGCAGCACCATGGTGCTGGCCGCGGCGAACAGTGCGCAGAGTGTCAACGCCCCGATGATTCCCGGCCAGCCCACAATCAGGCCGAGCAACACCGCCAGCTTTACATCACCAAAACCCAGCGCCTCCGTGCGGTAATACAACCAGCCCGCACCGTACAGCAGCAGGAAGAGGCCGCCGCAGACGACGACGCCGAAGAGCATGGCCGCCAGCGACTTGCGATCCAGCAGCGCCGCCGTGCCGACGATGGCCACCGCGGCGGGATAAACCACGATGTCGAGCACGAGGTGGTGCTCCAGATCAACGACAAAGATCAGTGCCAGTACGGCGGTTGCCAGCGCCTCGATCACGAACACGACGAGGGCTGCCACCCGCAATGGCGCGCCAGAGCTGGCGATGTGGACCAGCAGCAACGGAAAGATCAGCGCCAGTGCCACCTCCACCAGCGGCCGGCGCAGCGTCAAGCGCGTACCACACGCCTGGCAGCGCCGTCGCAGCAGCCACACGCCCACCACCGGCGTCAACATCCGAGCGGGCAGGGAGGTACGACAACTCACGCAGGTGTTGCTGCTCCAGGGCGGCTCTTCATCCCCGGCAATGCGTTCGGCAAGCAGATTCACCCCCATGCCAGCGATCAGCCCCACGGCGGCAACTGCCAGATACAGCAGTGTAAGCAGAGAAGCAGTGGTAGGCAACACGATTTGGGACTCCTGATAGGCAGCAGGCGGTTGCGTAGCGGCGCGGCCACGCCTACCGAGGTGCGGCGAACGACCGAGCGGCGTCGCCGAGCGTGGCCGCGCTATGGACGGGGCGGCGCGGCCGCGGCAGTGTGGGCTGACCCAGGTAGCTCGCGCGGCTCCCAGTATAGCATGGTGTCCAGTCGCGCACGCGCCGGAGTAGTACTGCTTCAACCGCGTGCGCGACGCGGCTTGTCACATCTGCTACACTGCACGGTAGAACTCACCTTCGTTCAACCGTTGTCGCGGCATCATTGGCGTGGGGCCGCAGAGATTCGCGATAATATCGGTGGCAGCGCGATGCCGTTCCGGCGTGACGCAATCGCTCACACGCCGTGCCCACCCCGCTGGTATGGCATATGGTGCTGTGGGAGCGACCTGGCTGGCCAGGCCGAAGGACGGTAGATGGGCAAGACAGATCACCGGCCTGATGCGGCATCATCTCGCCCTAGGAATGCGCGCCGTGCGGGGAATCCCCCACCGCAGCCACGCACATACGTGGCACAGCGGATCACGCCCGTGCCGGAATCGCGCGCGGCGCCAGCCCCGCGGCCGGTGTCGGTGCCCCGCCCGGGATCGCGCCCAGTGCCAACACCGCGGCCAACTATCGAACAGGCGCGCGCGCCAGTTGTGTCTGTGCCCTATGCGCAAGGTCGCGGCTTTCTCACCTTGCTGCGCAACCCGAGTTTCTTGAAGCTGTGGCTGGCGCAAGTCATCTCACAGACCATGGTAAGCGCGGCGAGTTACGGGATGGTCGTGCTCATCGCCATCCAGAGCCAGTCAGTGACGGCCACAGGTGGCGCGATTGTCGCGTTCAGTTTGCCGACCGCGCTCTTTGCCGCCCCGGCGGGTGTCTTTGTCGATCGGCTGGACAAACGCCGCGTCATGTGGGTCAGCAATGCCTTGCGCGGCATCGTCAGTCTGGGATTCGTCGCCTCACTGTTTATCGATAGCCATGCGTTGGTGCCTGTCTACCTGCTCAGTTTCTCGGTCGCGCTGATCAGCCAGTTTTTCGCCCCCGCCGAAGGCGCGGCGATCCCACTGCTGGTCCATGCTGACGAATTGCCCAACGCCCTGGGGCTATTTAATCTGACGTATGCCATTTCGCAGGCCGCTGGGCTGATCGTCCTGGGCCCGCTGATCCTGGCGGCGGTGCCACAGTTCACGCTCGGTGCGGCGCGCCACCCGCTGATCGTGACGCAGGTCGAGTTGCTCTTCTTGCTCATCGCCCTGCTCTATGGCGTGTGTGTGCTCCTGATTCTCGCGATTCCCCGCGCCCGGCTCACGGGCCGCTCGTTGCGCGGAACGCACCACGGTTTCTCGGTTGAAGATCTGCGGCTGCGTGGCCTGTGGAAAGGCGTCACCGAGGGCTGGATGTTTATGAAGACCGATCGGCGGCTGCTGGTCTCCATGCTGCAGTTCTCACTGGGCAACACGGTGCTCTCGACCGTAGCGATGATCGCGCCACGCTTTGTCGAGGAGTTCTTCCATCAGCCGCCCCAGTTTGCGGCGCTCGTGTTTCTGCCGGCGGGTATCGGCCTGATTCTCGGCTCGATCGTCGTGCCACAGGCCGTCAAGCGCGTGCGCGGTTCGCACCTGATTCTGGCGGGCTTTCTGACGCTGGCGATCTCGATGTTGCTGATTACGTTCGCCCGCTGGGTCGCCACGATGGTGTACGGTGCTGGTGCCTTCAATCATGCGCTGCCCTACCTGGGTGCCATCCTGGCGCTGACATTTGCGCTGGGGGTCGGGCTCGACCTCGTGAACGTGCCGTCGCAGACGGTGATGCAGCAACGCTCGCCCGATTGGATCAAGGGACGCATTCTGGCATTGCAGATCATGATTTCCAATGCCTTTACCGTCCCAGTATTGATTGTCGTGGGGCTCTTTGCCGACGCCATCGGTCTCTCGCCCGCCATCACTCTCGTCGCGCTCGGTACTCTCGCGGCCGGCTCGGTGAGCGTCTTGATCCAGGCACGATACCGGCGCCATACCGCTCAGAAGGCGTAACGGGGTATGGTGCGATGCCTCTGCCTGAGACGTCTGTCGCAACATTGTGGCAAAACTGGACGACTTGGCGAAAAGATGCGACCATGAGGTGTCCGCATGCTATTATCTCCATGTACTATCGTGCCCTGGCGCGGCATATGCGGGGACTAGGACAGATGTAGGGCTTTTCAGGCTTGAGAGAATCTGCTAAAGTAGTCTACCGGCAGAAGGGTTGGAATCGTGTCACTGGCTCAGCATGCCACACAACAGTCACGTGCCCGCACGATACCGGAATTGGCGCGCGCGTGAGAGGAGCGAATTCGAGAGTGTGGAAGAGGCGGCTTG
>DASYGC010000433.1:0-3202 GCA_036000225.1 Ktedonobacterales bacterium
CCAATTCGTCGCCGGCGATCCTGGGGGGCGGCGACAACAGCGGCGCATCGGGGCAGAACCCCTTCGGCTCCGGCTCGTTCTCGTCGCAGTCGGGAACGACGGCGCCCAACAGCAGCACGGGAGTATCCTGACCATGGCAACGCCGCGCGACGACCGACCCATGCTGATCCAGCGCGCGGGCCGCCCGATGGCGACCGATGTGAGCGTGCAGATCGCCGCCGCGCCCGCGCAGGCGGCGGCTGCTTCGACCGCCGCCGACGCCTGCATGGCGTGGTTTGACGAGGTGGATGCGCGCCTCTCGCGTTTTCGTCCCGACAGCGAGCTGAGCCGCCTGAATCAGGCTGCCGGTCGCTGGGTCGCGGTCTCCGCGACGCTGTTCGAGGCCGTCGCGATCGCCCTCTGGGCCGCGCGTGCCAGCGACGGCCTCTTCGATCCTACGCTGCTGCGCCAGCTCGAAGCGCTGGGCTACGACCGCGACTTCGCGCTGATCGCGCAACGCGCGGTCCAGAGTACCGGCCCACTGCTCGGCGTGCCCGACCGGCCCGCCTGGCGGGCCATCGCGCTCGACCCGGCGCGCCGGCGGGTGCGCCTGCCGCCGCACGCGGCGCTCGATCTGGGAGGCATCGCCAAAGGCTGGGCCGCTGATGTGGCGCTGAGCCGTTTCTGCGCGCCATTCGCGGGAGCGCTCATCAATGTGGGCGGCGATTTGCGCGCGCAGGGTGGGCCCGCACCGGGCGAGGCCTGGTTGGTGGGCATTCGCGATCCGCGCGCTGAGCTGGCTGGCGCGCCCACGGCGGGGGAATCGTATGTAGCGGGCGTCAGCCTCAGCCGTGGCGGGTTGGCCACCTCGGGCGCGCTACGCCGCTGGTGGCTGCGCGACGGACAGCGCCAGCATCACCTGCTCGATCCGCGCACGGGCCGGCCGCTGCCATTGTGGATCGACGCAGATGACAACCCGGCGAACGACCCCGCTGCCGCGCCGCTGCTCGCGACGGCCACCGCCTTCGCGCCCACCGCCGCGCGCGCCGAAGTCGGCGCGAAGGTGGCGTTGCTACGTGGCTATCCCCAGGCGCTGCGCGCGGTCGAGGCAACCTGGGAGCGGTATGGCGCGCTGGGCCCAGAAACTGACGCCGATGTGGGCATCGCCCTGGCGCTGACGCTGGGCACCGGCGAGGTAGTCACCTCGCACAACCTGGCGGCATATCTTGCCACCTGGGGCACCGCTGGCGCCCACCTGCCGCTGCTGATCCGCTCGGCGGCCCTGGAACGGACGCGAGGAGACTGAGCGATGCACGGTCCATTGTCAGATCTGGCCATCGTCGCGCTGCGCGCTCTGCCGTTGGCGTCGCCGCTAGCAGCACTCCTGGCGTCGCTCAGAGCCAGCGCTACCACGGCCAATCCGCTGCTGTGGTATGTCACGCGGGCCGCCGCCGTCTCCGCCTACATCACTCTCAGCTGCACCGCTGCCCTGGGCATCTGGCGCTCGCTCGGGCGGGTCACGCGCCGGCGCGTCTCGTGGCTGCTGGATGAAGCACACCAGTATCTCGCGCTGCTCACCGCGGCCTTCATCCTGCTGCACCTGCTGGCGCTGGTCTTCGATCCACTGATCCCATTTGCGCCGCTCAATCTGCTGGTACCGCTGGGCGAGCCATACCGTCCCTTCGCCGTCGATCTGGGCGTGCTGACCCTGTATGCGCTGGTGATCGTGCTGGTCAGTTCCTGGCTGCGCCGCTCCCTCAGCTTTGCCAGCTGGCGCGCGCTGCATTACGTCAGCTTCGTGGCGTTCGTGCTGGTGACACTGCACGGTCTGCTGGCGGGCAGTGATGCCGGGCAGCCCTGGATGCGCCTGGTCTACATCGGCGCGTCGCTGGCGGTGGGGCTGCTGGTCATCATGCGCTTGATGACGCCCACCCCGCACCCGACTGGCCCGCGCCTGCCCGCCACCGGGCGCGGCACCGCGTCCGCCCGCCCGCCGACGCAAACGCCGGTCTAGCGCGCATTCGTGTCATACGCGACTCGGTAGAAGGCCCTCGCATCTCCCCGCAGAACGATCCCGAGCGCTCACCCTTGCGCCACGACGCAGCGATCCGCAATCGCTCGCAGATCGTATAAGAAATCTCACATAGTTGTTCAACGAGACTCTTATCCCACTCAGCTACAATCATTCTGCCCACAGAAACCCATACGGCCAGCGAGTCGCGAACAAGCGATCACTCGATCGCACCGTCGCGGTCGCTCCACAATTCGCTGACCACAAATCAACCCAGTCTACACGTTGCGATGAAGGGACCCTCCTATGTTGGAACCACAGCAAGCAGGGAATCCGGCGCCAGCCGCTGATACAGCGCTTGCGCTGGATGGCGATGGGTTCGACCATGCCGGCACGTCTGGCGCGCTCGCGACTCAGCCGGTACGCGAGCCCAGCATCAGCGAGCCGTACGGCCTCAACCTCCCCGACTTCCTGGATGAGCCCTTCGAGGACGACCTGAGCCTCGAATCGCCGCCGCGCCCCTGGTGGCGCCGGCGCTGGCTGGCGGTGGTCGCCGCGCTGGTGATCGCGGCCCTGATCGCCGGCGCGGTCTTCTATGCCACGCGGGCACAGGCGCTGCCCACGACCTATCAGACGCAGACGGTGGCGTCGGGCAACCTGACCCTGACCGTCGGCGCGACCGGACCAGTGCAGGCCGCTACCTACACCCTCAATTTCGCCGCCAGCGGCCAGATTGCCGAGATTGATGTCGCCGTGGGGCAGCAGGTCAAGGCTGGCCAGGTGCTGGCCCGGCTCGACGCCACGGCGCTGCAATCGGCCTTCAATCTTGCCCAGAACCAGGCGAATGTAGCCTACGATCAGGAACAGGCGGCCATCTCGAACTGTGACACCGAGCGCAATCCGCCGGTGGATTGCGTGCAGGTGGCCGAGAATCAGTACGCCAGCGTCGTCGCGCAACTGCAGAACGCCCAGGAAAATCTGAACAAGGCAACCCTTGCCGCCAGCCATGCTGGCGTCGTGACGGCCATCAATGGCGTGGTCGGTGGCACCCCTGGCAGCGGCAGCGGCTCGGGCAGCAGCGCGAGCGGCTTCATCCAAATCATTGATCCCTCAGCGCTGACCGTCACAGCCGACATCAATGAGGCGGACATCGGCGGCGTCACCGTTGGTCAGCTTGCCACCTTCGCGGTCAGCGCCTATCCCGGCAAGATC
>DASYGC010000434.1:0-3235 GCA_036000225.1 Ktedonobacterales bacterium
GCAGGGTCAGCAGGAGGCGGCGGCGAGCTACTACACTCAGGCGCTCGCCATCCGCCGCGCGCTGGGCGACCGCATCGGCGAGGGCACCACACTGCACAACCAGGGCGTGTTGCTGGGCAGCATGGGGCGCGGCGATGAGGCGACGCACGCCTTCGAGCAGGCGCTGGGCATCGAGCGTGAACTGGGCGACCGCGGCGGCGAGGCGGCGACGCTGGTCAACCTGGGCGAACTGGCGCGCGGTCAGGCGCACGCCGATCGCGCGGCGCGCTACTACGAACAGGCGCTGGAGGTCGAGCGCGCCGCCGGTAACCTGGCCGGCGAGGCGGCGGTGCTCAACGCGCTGGGGACGCTGGCGCAGTCGCAGCGGCGGCTGGAGGCGGCGGGGAGCTGCTACGAGCAGGCGCTCGCGCTGCAGCGTCAGGTGGGCGACCGCGCTGGTGAGGGTCTGACTCACAACTATCTGGGGTTGCTGGCGTATGCGCAGGGCCGTCCGGCGGTAGCGCAACGCGCCTTCGAGCAGGCGCTGGCGCTGTTGGACGAGACGGGCCAGGCCGACGCGGCGCTGACGGTGCGCGCCAATCTAGCGCGGCTGAACAGCGACCACGCGGCCAGCGCTGCCAGTGGTGATCCAGTGGATGTGGCGCCACTGGCGGCGGAACCGGCGCCCCGGCCAGCCCCGAGCGTTGTCGCGCCTGAACCCGCACACAGCGCTGTGGCACCCGAACCGACGGAGCCGCCTGCGAGCGCGCCCGCGCCAACGGAGCCGCCACCCGCACCAACGGCGGCACCGAAGCGCGGCTGGTGGCCGTGGCGGCGGTGACCGGCGAATCAGGCGCGAAACTTGCTGGCCGTGAGATCATGGATGAAAGGGACCATGCGGGCCACGAAATGGGGAGGCTACTTATGCATTATGCGTCACGGCGCAGACGCCACCTGCTCTCGGCACTGATACTGGTCGCGGGAGCGTTCGCGCTGCTGCTGGCCCCCGCCAGCGCCGGCATCGCCGCCGCGCACGCCACGCGCGCGGCGACTGACTTCGCGCCGCAACTGCGGCTTGGCTTTCATTCCGGCGACGACTGGGAGCCCGCGCTGGCGGCCGACCGCTATGGGCACCTGTACGCGCTCTACAAGCACTACGATGTGGCTGGCGGCGGCACCTGCGCCCACTGCGGCCTGCATCTGCTGGTGCAACGCTCGTCCGATGGCGGGCGCAGTTGGAGCGCGCCCGTCGCCATCGCGCCGGTCGCGGTCACCGGCGGGCAGTACGATTCGCAGATCGCCGTGGACCCGGTGGATGGGCGCACGGTGTGGGCGTCGTTCTTGCAGAATAGCAAGTCCCTCATCGCCGTCGTCAAGTCCACCGACTTCGGCGCCACCTGGTCGCCAATCCGCATCGTGTCGGATCGCCCGCCTGGCCTGGATAAGGACTCGCTGGTGGTGCGCGGGCAGACCATCGCGGTCGGTTACGACGACAACTTCAACACCTTCGCCTCCGTCTCGCACGATGGTGGCGCCCACTGGACCACCCAGTTGATCTTCCCCGGCAGCGACCGCTTCAATGTACCGCTCTCGGCCGGCGGCGGGATTGATTCGCGCGGCGACATCTTCTTCAGTTGGGATAGCTTTGACAAGGCGCACAGCCAGAACGGCAATGGCCCGGTGACGCTGTGGGTGACGAAGTCCAGCGATGGCGGAGCGGATTGGACGCGAACAGTCATCGACGTCAGCGGCGCGCCGCCGCCCTGCGCCAACTGCGGCTTCGCCTATCTCAGCGCGCAGATGGCCCTGCGCATCGGCGAGGATGATGCCATCTACCTGATCTGGAATGGCACCCCGACCCTGGCCAACTTCGGCCCCGAGCGCATCTTCTTCTCCCGCTCGACCGATCGTGGCCAGACCTACGCGCCGCGCCGCGAACTCTCCGATGCGCCCCAGGGGGTCGAGCACTGCTTCCCCGCGCTGGCCACGGGCACTGAGGATGGTGATGTGCGCGTGGGCTGGATGGATACGCGCACCGGTCGCTGGAATCTCTTCGCGCGCTCCAGCGCCGATGGCGGCCAGACGTGGAACGCTGTCACGCGCGTCTCCAGCTACGTTCCTGGCTTCAGTTATCTCACGCCCAGCGGCTACGGCCTGCCCTACGGCGACTACTTTCAGATGGTGGTGGATAGCGCCGGGGTGACCCAACTGGTGTGGGGCGAGTCGAGCAGCTATGCCGGCCCCGGCAACATCTGGACCGCGCATGCGCTTGCGTAAGGGCGGACAGGTGTGCGATGCCGTTCACATGACGATACTGATGGAGTTTGTGGCGAGCCATGAGCGTGGATAACGGGAGGGCAGAGGGCGTACATCCGTACGCCCCTACGAAGCTTTCCTGCTGATCCGGTTCCGGTGAGCGTTGCGGCAGGCGGGCGTAGGCAGACGGTGCGCGTACTCCGGTCGCTAGCCTATGCCTGACGCTTCGTTGAATGGTAGTACAAAGTTCGGATACAGACTCGCACATACCGAACCCCAGAGCGCACACCCGTGCGCGACGACGCACCACCACCGATCACCCGAATATGGTATAAGGACGGTGTCTGTTCTCCGTCTGGTTATTCTGTGATCCATACTGGAGGAATGCAACGATGGCGAACGATCCACGTGCCGACTATGATACGCTGGCTGCCGAAATGAAGGCCACCTCGCCGGCGACCACCGGAGCGATGTTTGGTATGCCCTGCCTCAAGGCGGGCGGCAAGGCGTTCGCCGGCTTCTTCCAGGGGGCGATGGTCTTCAAGCTCACCGGCGCGGAGCACGCCACGGCGCTGGCGCTCGCTGGGGCGCACCTGTTCGATCCCATGGGCGGGCGTCCGATGAAGCAGTGGGTCGAGGTGCCACATGCGCACGCCGCGCGCTGGGCCGACCTGGCGCGAGCGGCCATGCGCTCTGCTGGTGGGAAGTGACCTCCATGCCCGCGACGCTGCTGCTGTTCGACCTGGATGAGACGCTGGCGCCCGACGACACCACCGACCGTGCCATCTTCGCGGAGCTTGACGCCGCGGTGGCACAGGAATATGGCATGCCCGCGGGCGCGCTGGTCCCCGCCATTGACCGCGCCGCTGGCGAGCGGTGGGAAGCCGGCCCGACGGCAGCCTATTGCGCGCGCATCGGCATTCATGCGTGGGAGGGCCTGTGGGGTCCCTTCGGTCCCAGCGCGGACCCCATGCTCGCCGCGCTCCACGTCTTCGCGCCC
>DASYGC010000435.1:0-5517 GCA_036000225.1 Ktedonobacterales bacterium
CGGCTCGACACCATTTTTGTGTCTCATTGAACGGCATTGCTCGGGAACAAACTGAGCCGCGACACGACAATTGAATGATCTTTGAATGACTCTGGCAACTGACGCACTAACACTTGACACCACGATGCGCATCGGCTATACTTAACCTACTCGTTATGAAAGTAGGTGGTTATGTATGGCGGTTGACCAGCTCAGTGTCGTGTTCGGTGCGCTCGCCGATCCCACCCGTCGCGCGCTGCTCACGCGACTGACCGAGGGCGACGCGACCGTCGCCGAACTCGCCGCGCCCTTCAGGGTGTCGCAGCCGGCGATCTCGCGGCACCTCAAGGTCCTCGAACAGGCGGGACTCATTTCGCGCAGCCGCCGGGCCACTGCCCGCCTCAGCCACCTCGAGGCTGACCGGTTGCGGGAGGTGAGCACGTGGCTGGCGCGCTACCAGGAGTACTGGGATCAGAGCTACGAGCGGCTCGATACGCTGTTGACCACCATGACCGACGAGCACCCTGACTGACCGTTTACAGACAACCGCAGCGGAAAGGAACGTATCATGGCCACGACCCAGATCACCGCGGAACCCGGCATACCGCAAATCGTCATCACCCGCGAATTCAACGCCCCGCGCGAGCTCCTCTTTCGCGCCCACACCGATCCGGCGCTGCTCGAACAGTGGCTCGGGCCGCGCCATATGACCATGATCGTTGACCACTTCGATGTGCGCGATGGCGGCACCTGGCGCTATACCCACCGCGACGCCGAGGGGCACGAGGCGTCGTTCCACGGGGTCTACCATGGTACGCCGTCGGTGGACGGCATCGTCCAGACCTTCGAGTTCGAGGGCGTACCCGGCCATGTCTCCCTGGAGACGCTCACTTTCGAGGACCTGAATGGTCGGACCGTGCTGCGCACGAACGGCGTCTTTCAGTCAGTTGCGGACCGTGACGCGGCGGTGGAGTCGGGCATGGAGTCGGGGATCAATGACTCGATGGCGCGTCTGGATGAGCTTCTCACCCGGCTGATCCCGGCGCGGTAGAGCTCCGTGAACCACGGCTTTCGTTCGGCCGCGGCGCAGTCCTCAGCTGCGCCGCGGCCGAACGCCGCACAGCAGTAAGCGAGTTCAAGAAGACGCACGTGGCCATGGTTGTTGCGAATATTTTGGAAGGAGAACCCCCAATGAGCGACGTTCAGAAGCAAGTCTAGGCAGCCATTGACCACCTGGTCGAATCCGGATCTGAAAGCGGCCTGCAAGTCGCGGTGTACGGCGCGGGGAACTGGTCATCGATGCTGTCGCGGGCGTTGCCGACGTGGCGAGCGGGCGCCCGGTCACCTCGGTTACTCCGTTTTTCAGTGCCTCAACTGGCAAAGGCATGACCTCGACCGTGGCGCACGTGCTCGTCGAGCGCGGCGTGTTCGGCTACGATACTCCAATTGTCGCGCTGTGGCCGGAGTTCGGCGTCCACGGCAAGCAGGCCGCAACCATTCGGCTCACCCTGACCCACGCGGTCGGCGTCCCCGGCGTGCCGGCTGACACCACGCCCGAGGATCTCTGCGACTGGCACAAGATGTGCGCGGCGATCGCCGATGCCCAGCCCTGGTGGGAACCGGGCACCAGGCATGGCTATCACGCCCTGACGTACGGCTACCTCGTCGGAGAGATCGTGCGCCGGGCCACCGGCAAGCCCATCGCGCAGGTCCTGCGCGAAGAGGTGGCCGGGCCACTCGGCATGGCCGATGAACTGTTCTTCAGTGTGCCGCGGGCGCAGCTGGGAAGGCTGGCCCGACTGGAGGACGGCGACGAGCCGATGGACGCCGCGCAGAGCAAGCAATTGGAAGCGATGATGCCGCTGCTCTTCAAAGCGGCGCCAATGGCCGTGCAGCCGAGCGCCGCACTGTATAATCGCACCGATTTCCTGTCCGCCGATATCCCATCCGGCGGCACCATGTCCGCTCGGGCGGTGGCGCGCCTGTATGCCGCGCTGTTGGGCGACGTGGATGGCGTCCGGTTGGTCTCGCCCGAACGGCTGCGTGAATCTCAGCCGTGGCCGTGGACGGTGTCGATCAGGTCTTCGGCAACCCCTCGCGGTTGTCGCTGGGCTACGCCATTGGGCGACCGATGTCGAACGCGCCAGATACCTCGTCCGTGTTCGGGTGGTCAGGCACCGGCGGAAGCCATGCCAGCGCTGATACCACCACCGGGATCGCGTTCGCGGTGACCAAGAACCGGTTCACCAGCGCGGACTTCAGCACCGCCGCCCACCTCGCCGCAATCGTGGCGAAGGCTTTCGGCGAGCAGTGAGCGACAAGCCAGTGTCCGCTTCCACAGCGCCCCCAGAGAATGAACAGATGGTCCACTTCCCCTTGAAGTGCACTACAGAGTATGGTATATTGATTTTTGGGCGGGGGTAATACCACACGGAACTCCCCGCCCACTCCCGTTGTTAGGAGCCCACGCGCATGGAGTTGACCTGGCTAGGCCATTCCTGCTTCCGCATCCGTGGCAAAGATGTCACGGTTCTCACCGACCCCCCCGCTCCCACTACCGGCTACTCCCTCGGCCGCATCAACGCCGACATCGTCACCATCAGCCACACCCATCCCGGCCACAGCTATGAAAAGGGCATTGGCAACTCGCCCTATATCGTGCGCGGCCCCGGTGAGTATGAGATCAAGAACGTGCTGATTACCGGCGTACAAACCTACCACGACGACGAGCGCGGCGCGCGCCTGGGACGCAACACCGCCTACGTGCTCCATATTGACGACCTGCTCATCTGCCATCTGGGTGACCTGGGCCACGTGCTCGACGACAAGCAACAAGAGATCATCAGCGGGTGTGATGTGCTGCTGCTGCCCGTCGGCGGCGGCAACGCGTTGGATGCCAAGCGCGCGGTGGAGGTTATTGGCCAGGTCGAGCCGCAGGTGATCGTGCCGATGCACTACGCGACACCCGCGCTCAAAGCCTCCGCCGGCACACTTGACCCGGTGGAGAAGTTCTTCCACGAGATGGGAGTGGAGGTGAGTGAACCGCTGCCGAAATTGACATTGACGCGGGGGAGCCTGCCGCCAGAACCACAGGTAGTGCTCCTGGCGTATCGGGGGTGAGACAGCAGACAAAGGGGCTAGGACCGCTCGGCGGGAATCCTGGCCCCTCTCCTTTGGCATTGTAGGATGATGGAAGTCGTGTGCGGCCAAGCGGAGGCGCCGAGGTGGGGCGCCATCAGGAGAGAGGCAGATCAAGCGATGACTAAGTTCCTGTTCGTTACGGGCGGAGTCGCGTCGTCAGTGGGCAAGGGTATCACGGTCGCTTCAATCGGACGGCTGCTCAAGAGCCGCGGCCTGGCGATCTCCATCATGAAGCTCGATCCGTACATCAACGTCGATCCCGGCACCATGTCACCCTACCAGCATGGCGAGGTCTTCGTCACCGACGACGGCGCCGAGACCGATCTGGACCTTGGCCACTACGAGCGTTTCACCGATGAGCCCGCCAGCCAGGCCAGCAATGTCACCACCGGCCAGGTGTATGCCTCGGTGATCGGCAAAGAGCGCCGTGGGGAATACCTGGGCGGGACCATCCAGGTGATTCCACACATCACCAATGAAATCAAAGAGCACATCCATACCCTGGCCGCGCACAGCGGCGCCGACGTCATCATCTGCGAGGTCGGTGGCACCGTGGGGGATATCGAGGGCGAGCCGTTTCTCGAAGCGATCCGCCAGATGCGCAAGGATGTTGGCCGCGACGATGTGCTCTACCTGCACGTCACCCTGCTGCCCTACATCGGCGCCACCAAAGAACTCAAGACCAAACCCACCCAGCACAGTGTCAAAGAGTTGCTGCGCGCCGGCATCCAACCCGATGTCATCCTCTGCCGCTCCGACTATCCCGTCAGCGACGAGATCCGCGAGAAGATCGCCCTCTTCTGCAACATCGAGCGCCGCGCGGTCATTCCTCTGGTGACGGCGGCGAGCATCTATGATGTGCCGCTGGAGCTGGAGAGCGCCGGGCTGGGCGATTTCCTGGTGGAGACGCTGCGCCTGGAGCACGCGCATCCCGCGGACCTGGCCGAGTGGCGCGCGCTGGCCGCGCGCATTCACGCCGAGAAGCCGGCCGTGCGCATTGCGCTGGTGGGCAAGTACGTCGAGCTGCACGATGCCTACCTCTCCGTCGCGGAGTCGCTGCACCACGCGGCGTGGTCGCATGGGTTGGACATCGAGATCGAGTGGGTCAACTCCGAAACTATCGAGAAGAATTGGGACGAGGTCAAGCCGTTCCTGGCCTCGGTGGATGGCATCGTCGTGCCCGGCGGCTTCGGCCATCGCGGCATCGAGGGCAAGATTCAGGCGGCGCAACTGGCGCGCGAGCAGGGGATCCCCTATCTGGGGCTGTGCCTGGGCATGCAGGTGGCGGTGATCGAGTTCGCGCGCCATGTCGTGGGCCTGACCGACGCCAACAGTTCCGAGTTCGATCCCACCTGCAAAGACAAGGTCATTGACCTGATGCCCAGCCAGCGCAACGTCGCCGACAAGGGTGGCACCATGCGTCTGGGCCAATGGGTCTGCTGCCTGACCCCCGGCAGCAAGGCGCACGCCGCCTATGGCGAGCAGGTGATTTTCGAGCGCCACCGCCATCGCTATGAGTTCAACAATGCCTACCGCAAGCGTATGGAGGCGGCGGGCATGCTGATGAGCGGGCGTTCCGCCGATAACCGGCTGATGGAGATCATCGAGTTGAACGATCATCCGTGGTTCGTGGGCACGCAGTTCCATCCCGAATTCAAGAGCCGGCCCACGCGCCCGCACCCGCTCTTCCGCGACTTCATCGGCGCGGCGGCGGCCCGGGCCGGTCTGGCGAATGGCGATGCACCGGCAGCGACCGCACACGAGGCGGAGCCCGCTACCGCTGTACCGACCAACGGCCACCACGCCGCCACCGACAAAGCGATAGCGGGGACACGCGACGGGCGAGAGTAGGCGTGCGGGGTGGTTGACGCCAGCGCCTCGCACGCGCATCGGCAGGTGCGCACGAAGGGTTGGCTGTAGCCCGAACGAACGACGCGGCGGTGATCGGCACCGATCACCGCCGCGTCGTTCGTTTGTGAGTGGGACGAACGCGGCGGCAGTCTGCCGCCGGTGCTGCGCTTGGGCAAGCGCGCGGCGGAACTGGCCGCGGACGGTCTGGGTCCGCGGTGCCGTCTGCGCAGCCCACGGTCGCACTCGGTTGGCATACCCTCATTGCGGTGTTGGTTCTTGGCGCCAGAAGTGGTGAGCTGGGGCGTGGTGCCAGCGGAATGCGACGCGATGGTGATGTAAATGCCAGTAGTGGTATCCCCATATGCCGATGGCCAGTGCATAGAGGGTTATATTCTCGAAGAGAATCGTAGGGGGCGAGACCGAGGTGAGCAGTACAAGATCAAGCACATCGAGCAGCAACGACAACACGAGAATCGCGACGAGCAGCCACGCAGTCGCATGTACACGATGAAGCGTCCGATACACGTGTGTGCGGCTGGTGAACAG
>DASYGC010000436.1:0-6267 GCA_036000225.1 Ktedonobacterales bacterium
GTAGGCATCAGGCCAACGGCGCCGTGCGACAGCAAGCGGTAGACCCGGCGAAGGCGAAAGAATGATCAGGAAAGATATCGCACTCGACACAGATCGGCCCCACTTCTATTCGCAATATTGGATTGATGTGGCCGCTGGCAAGCACGAAGGATCTCCCACGAGCGCGATGGAGGCGGATATCGATCTGGATCTGGACATCACTGGGCCAGAACCAGTCCCCGAAGTTCCGCTGGTGAAGCCAGTGCGCGTCGCGAAGGCCAAGGATGAGTCGAAGAAGCCCGAGGCGGCGCGGTCTGCCCTCACGTCACTTCAGGATCTGGCGCAGATGATGAAGACTTCGGCGGAGATGGACGCGGATACGATTCCCGACATCGAAGGCGCCGTGAACGCGCCCGAGCAGATCACAGACGTCATCGTCACGGATTTCGACCCCGCGAGCATTGTTCCCGAGGCCGAGGAGCCCGCCGCGGCAGCCGATCAGGAATTCGCGGGCGAAGATTTCGAGGACGAAGACGAGTGGGGCGAGGACTCCGACCAGCCGCGCCGCGGCTCGAAGCCGGTCAAACGTCAGCGCCGCGAACAGCGTCGCGAGTTCTAGCTCGGTCCACCGACCAGCCAGCGCAGAGGCCACCACAGTTGCTGTGGTGGCCTCGTGCATTCTCTCTAGCCGCTTGGTGTGATGCCAGACACTTCAAGGAGCCGGCAGCACACCGATCCTTCGCCGCGGTCTGCCCATGCGGACCGCGCGGTGGCAAGCCGTAGGCGCGCATAAGCAGACCGCGACGTCGCAAGGTTGAAACCGCTGGCCGGGCGGGCCTATGGGTAGATGCCCCGAATTTGCGTGGCGTCCGCCACTCGCTTGATCGCCAGCATTTGCGCCGCCAGGCGCATGTCGCATTTGTGATCGTGCGCCAGCTTGGACACGTCATGATACGCACGTGTCATCACATGGCTCAGCTTGTTGGCGATCTCATCGGCATCCCAGAAAAAGCTCTGGAGATCCTGTACCCACTCGAAGTAGCTGACGGTGACCCCCGCGGCATTCGCGAGGATATCGGGGATCACGCGCACACCACGGCTGGCGAAAATCTTGTCAGCATCGGGAGTTGTGGGACCGTTCGCCGCTTCGGCAATCAACCTGGCCTGCACGCGTTCGGCATTCTCACCCGTCAATTGATTTTCGGTGGCAGCCGGCACGAGAATGTCACACGGGACTTCCAGCACGCCCGCGACAGTCACCTTTTGCGCGCCGGGGTAGCCCACCACCGTCTTGTGCTCTTGTTTGAAGCGCGAGACCTTATCGGGATCCAGCCCCTTTTCGTCGTAGATGCCGCCAGCAGTATCGCTCACCGCGACGATGCGGCATCCCTTGGCATGCAACAGCCTGGCGGCGATCGCGCCAGCGTTGCCAAACCCCTGAATCGCGACGCGCGCGCCAGCGAGTTTGAGATCCATGTCGTGCGCGGCCATCTCCGTCAGCGTGGCCACACCGGTCGCGGTGGCTTCGACACGACCTTCACTCCCACCAATGGCCAGCGGTTTGCCGGTGACGACGGCGGGCACGGAATAGCCAACATGCATCGAATAGGTATCCATGATCCAGGCCATGATCTGCGGGGTGGTATTGACATCCGGGGCGGGGATATCGCTATTGGGGCCGATGAGCAGGGATATTTCGGTGGCGTAGCGGCGTGTCATCCGTTCCACTTCCGCCGAACTCATCGACTTTGGATCGCAGATGACACCGCCTTTGGCGCCGCCAAACGGGATGTCGACTACCGCGCACTTCCAGGTCATCCACATCGACAGCGCGCGCACCTCGTCCAGGGTGACGGCGCTGTCATAGCGGATGCCTCCTTTGGCGGGTCCCCGGTTGATGTTGTGCTGCACCCGGAAACCGGTGAACACCTTCACGCTGCCATTGTCCATCCGCACGGGGAAGTTGACGATCAATTCGCGCTTGGGCTTGCGCAAGATTTCGCGTAAGTCCTCCGCCAGATCCAGGCGGTCGGCGGCGGCATCGAACTGGGCCACTGCCATTTCATAGGGGTTCATTCGCCCACCTTGTTGCACCGCATTGTGCACTGCCACGAGATCCTCCTCCGCGATACCATTCACCTGGCGCAGACCCATGCCGCGCCCCAGGCATCTATTGCGCTCGCGCGCTCGATGGACCCGGTCGCACCCCAATGGAACAGCCCGTTGGAGTGATGACACCGAGGCGAGGCGCACACCGGCACGCCCCTACGGGCGTCCTCCGGACACCCCTACGACGATGCGCCGAGCTTGCCTGACACCAACTCGTTGACCACGTCGGGCCGCGCGCGGCCCTTCGTCAGACGCATAACCTGCCCGATGAGAAACCCTAAGGTATTGGACTTGCCCGCGTGATAGTCTGCCACCGCTTTGGGATTCTGAGCCAGTACCAGATCGACGGCACGCGCCAGTTCACTGGCATCGCTCAGCTGTGAGATGCCTTCACGCGCCACGATGGCAGCGGGCGACGCGCTGCCCTGCCCGTTGATAAACACCTGTTCAAGCACTTCCTTGCCCTGTTTGCCACTGATCTCGCCCTGCGCGATGAGATCCAGCAATTCCGCCAACCCGCCCGACGACACTGGGCTGGCGGCGATATCCAGCCCGCCGGAGTTGAGCAGTCCCTTGAGCTCGCTCAGCACCCAGTTCGCCGCGGTCTTCGCCCGCGCGCGCAATTCACCTGAGGTCGTCGCGGTGACTACCGCTTCATAGTAGGTCGCCAGCGGGCGCTCCGCCGTCAGCGCCTCGGCATCTTGCGTGCTCAAGTCGTACTCGCGCTCGAACCGCTGGCGTTTGGCGTCGGGCAACTCCGGCAGGCGCGCACGCACGCGTTCGACCCACTCACGGCTGATGGTGAGCGGCGGCAGATCAGGCTCGGGGAAGTACCGGTAGTCGTGGGCAAACTCCTTGGTGCGTTGCGACACCGTGATGCCACGCTCTTCGATCCACCCGCGTGTCTCCTGATGGATGACCTCGCCCGCGCGCAACGCGTTGATCTGGCGCTGCGCTTCGAAGGCCAGCGCGCGCTCGACGGCGCGAAATGAGTTCATATTTTTGATCTCGGTCTTGACCCCAAGTTCTGTCTGCCCATGGGGTCGCACCGACACATTCGCATCACAGCGCAATGCGCCATCTTCCATCTTGCCGGAGTTCACGCCCAGATAGACCAGGATCGTACGCAGCTTCTCCATATAGAGTCGTGCCTCTTCCGGTGCGGACATATCCGGCTCGCTCACGATCTCCATCAAAGGCACGCCCGCCCGGTTCAGGTCAATCAAGCTGTACCGCTCGCTACTGGCTTCGCCGCGATCGAGGTGCCGGCCGGTGTCCTCTTCGAGGTGCACGCGGTGGATGCCAATACGGCGGTCCTGGTCGAGATAGCGCACGGTGAGGTAGCCATCGCGACTCAGCGGGATATCATATTGTGAAATCTGGTAGCCCTTGGGGAGATCGGGATAGAAATAGTTCTTGCGGTCAAACTTCGAGAACTCGGGAATCGAACAGTTCAGCGCCAGCGCGGTCATGATCGTATCGTCTACCGCCAGCGCGTTGATCACCGGCAGCACCCCCGGATAACCCATACAGACCGGACAACAATGGGTATTGGGTGGTGCTCCAGCGTAATCCGCCGAGCAGCGGCAGAACATTTTGCTGGCAGTGAGCAACTGGGCGTGAACTTCGAGCCCAATCACGATCTCATAGTCCACCGATGTGGGGGCGATAGCCATAGCGTTCCTCGACCGATTGAACAGACGCTGAGGTACTTCAGGAAGCGATCAGGTGCGCGGCAGGGAGTGCGGCAGGGGGCGCGACCGGATGGCGGCTTTCGTCCAGTCACCGATGTTTGGCGACGAAGCGCGCGATGCGTGTGAGCGCCACCTCGATCTGCTCTGCGGCGGTGCAATAGGCACAGCGCACGAAGCCCTCACCGGCTGCGCCGAATGCGCTGCCCGGGACCACCGCCACACGTTCCTCGAGCAATAGCTTTTCGGCAAAGGTGTCGGAGGTCATCCCCGTGCTCACGATTGAAGGGAAGGCGTAGAACGCACCGCGCGGTTCGTAGCACGCCAGGCCGACGGCGTTAAATCCATCCACCATCAGGCGGCGGCGCTGATTGTACTCGCCCACCATCGCCGCCACATCCGGTTCGCCATGGGTGATCGCTTCCAGCGCCGCCGCCTGACTCATCGTCGGCGCGCACATGATGGCATACTGATGCACCTTGACCATGGCTTCCAAGATCGGAGCGGGCGCGCAGGCATAGCCGACGCGCCAACCCGTCATGGCGTAGGCCTTGGAGAACCCATCCATCAGGATGGTGCGCTCGCGCATTCCGGGCAGTGTGGCGATACAGGTGTGGGCGCTGCCATACACCAGCCGGCTGTACACCTCGTCGGAGATGACCAGCAAATCGTGACGCGCGGCCAGCGTGGCAATGCGTTCCAATTCAGGCAGCTCGATCACGGCGCCGGTTGGGTTGTTGGGATTGCCAAGCAGCAGCACCTTGGCGCGCGGCGTGAGGGCCGCTTCAATGGCCTTGGCCTCAACCTCGAAGTCATTTTCCACGCGCGTGGTTACAGGCACCACCGCGCCGCCCGCGAACATGACATCGGCCTCATAGGCCACATAGCCCGGGTCGGGTATCAGCACCTCGTCGCCGGGATCGAGCAAGGCACGCACGGCGGCGTCAACGCCCTCGCTGACGCCGACGGTAATCATGATCTCGGTACGCGGATCGTAGGTGAGGCCATAGAGTCGTTGCAGATGGGCGGCGATTGCCTCGCGGAGCTCGATGGTGCCATAGTTCGAGGTATAGTGCGTCTCGCCGCGCTCGATGGAGGCAATGCCAGCCTGGCGAATGTGTGTGGGCGTCACAAAGTCCGGCTCGCCGACGCCGAGCGAAATGACCTCAGGCATGGTGGCGACAATGTCGAAGAATTTGCGGATGCCTGATGGCTTGACATCGCGCACGCGCTGCGCCAGCACGTTCCGATCGACTGAACCTTTCATCGGGATCGCCTCCTCGCGCGCCGCCTGTGCCAAACTCAACTGATCGCCCGCGTGTTGATCAACACCCACCAATCAGCCCCGCACCACGCCATTCTAGCACAGCGTCTCGGCGCGTGCCACACATGCGCTGGCGCGGCGGGGGAATGGCGATTGCGCTGAAGCGAGCGTCGGTGTATACTCGCAGCGTGCTATACAGCACCCCTCAGGAGCGTCGGCGTTCGTCACGGCCAAAGGCCGCCTGCTGGGAGAAGGCGGTGCCATGAACGACATCTTCATCTGCTACCGCCATAACTCGTTTCGTGGCGCCAGGGCAACCCGGGCTTTCCGCTGTCGCTCGACGAACCGGGAAGAGGTGCTTCCAGTGCCATATCCCGCGGGCGCCGGCACCTGCGCAAGAACCGAACGCCCTGCCCGCGCCGCCGCAGCCAGGCACTGACCTCCGGCGAACGCATGTGGCGGCGCCAGCCTATCTGGAGTACGCGCAACCGGACCGCCCAAGGCGGCTATTTCGTGGCTCCTCCCCATCCGCCCACGTGATAAGAATGGTCAAACGTCGTATCGCGCAGGGGGTATGAGCGATGGATCACCATGAAGCGACCAATGACGGTACGGGTCCATTCACCGCGGGAATTTCCGCGCCGGGCGAGTTGGCGGCTACCGATAGGGGCGCTGACCGGGTCGCCGGCGAAAGGCCGCACGGCCCGCGTCTGGGTCGGGCCGATGTCGAGCGCCTGCTCGCCGCGGGCGCTCCGCGGCCGGTAGACCTGCGCGGCGCGGATCTGCGCCAGGCAGACCTGAGCAACCTGGACCTTTCCGGCGCCCACCTGGAGGAGGCTCACCTCGATGGCGCGCGCCTGGAGCACTGTCTGCTCCGTGGCGCCTACTTGCAGCGAGCGCAACTGCCGGGCGCGCATCTGGCCCAGGCGGATCTTACTCGCGCCCAGATGGACGAGAGCAACCTAGAGACCGCCGACCTGCGCGGTGCGATCCTGACCGATGCGCGTCTGCCCCGCGCCCAGATGAGCGGTGCCCAGTTGGATGGCGCCGCGCTGCAAGGTGCGCAACTGAACAACGCCCACCTGGCGCATGTTTCGCTGGCCGGGGCGCGTTTACGTGGCGCGCACCTGGAAGAAGCGACGCTGTGGGGGGTGCGGTTCGATGCGGCCGAACTGGACGGCGCGCACTTCAGCGGCGCCGATCTCAGCGATGCCGCGTTGGATG
>DASYGC010000437.1:0-1565 GCA_036000225.1 Ktedonobacterales bacterium
CGCGGGGAGTAGGGCCTCGTCCCCAGGCGTTCCGGCTATACTCGTCTCGATCTGGTGGCTGGCCCATAACGCCCATCCCTCTCTCACGTCGTGATTCTTGGCGTTTTCGCGCGCCAGGATCGGCGCGGGGGGATATCGCGCAACGCGGAGCGCCCCACTATCCCTCGCCGCAGCGACACACTGGCCCGCTGTAGGATACTAACGTCAGAATACACGAAATCGCACGCCAATGAGGGACTTTCGTATCGAACTCATCCGGGCTTCTACATCCGCTACCACCAGCATGGAAAAACCGCTCGCGCCGCGCGCTAGTCGCGCAGCGCGGCATTCACGCGCTTGATACGCGCCACCATCTGCGCCAGCGCGGCGGGCGTAATCGCCTGATTGGCGTCGGTCAACGCCTGCTCAGGATGTGGATGCATCTCGACAATCAGACCATCGGCCCCCGCCGCGATCGCGGCGACACCCATCACAGGCACGAGGTCGCCCCGGCCAACGCCATGACTGGGATCCACCATCACCGGCAGGTGTGTCAACGTCGCCAGCAACGGCACACTGGTGAGATCGAGCAGATTGCGCGTCATTGGGTCAAATCCCCGCACGCCTCGCTCGCAGAGCACGACCGCGCCGTTGCCCTCAGCCAGGATGTATTCCGCCGCCAGCAGCCATTCTTCGATCGTGGCCGCGAACCCGCGCTTCAGCAATACCGGACGGCCCGAGCGCCCAACCGCACGCAGCAACGGGAAGTTTTGCATGTTGCGGCTGCCTACTTGGAGCATGTCGGCGACCTCGGCGACTGGCTCGACCATTGCTGGCTCCATGACCTCAGTCACAACCGGCAAGCCCGATTCGGCGCGGGCTCGCGCGAGCAAGGGAAGCCCCTCCAGCCCCAACCCCTGGAAACTGTACGGCGATGTCCGCGGCTTGAACGCGCCGCCACGCAGCAACCGTGCGCCCGCCGCGCGGGCGGCTAGCGCCGCCTCGATGATCGCGGACTCCGACTCGACCGAGCACGGCCCGGCGATCACCACTGGATCGCCTGCCCCAATCGAGATACCGCCGACGTGAACAACCGTCTTCTCTGGTCGCCCTTCGCGGCTCGCCAGTCGGTAAGGAACGGACGGCATGCGCGCCTCCACGGTCCTGCGCGACTGCGCGAGCCGCGAACGTTCATCAGAGGAGGCGCTGTCACGTGTGATACTTGTCATACCGGTTTGCTCCGTTCCAGGTGATCTCTGGCGTCCTTCGAGCGCTACGCCCGCTGGGAATCGTGTCCCGCGAGCGGCGTCTCGCCCGTCCCACCGTCGTCATCTGGCTCCCCCATCATTAAAGCATAGCGCCTGAATCTGTCAGGGGCAACCAGAGCGAACGGCCCTAAAAATGCGGTTCAACATATCAAAATACAGATCAGCGAGCCATAGAAAAAGCAGAGGAGTCAAACTCCTCTGCTGCCCTCCGACCTGTCGCCGTCTCGCTGTTTTCGAACCCAGCGCAAACGGCCCACCGTCAAGCCGGAGGGCATAGCCACCAATAATAGGAGGCTGATTGGGTCGAGACGCGGACAT
>DASYGC010000438.1:0-7470 GCA_036000225.1 Ktedonobacterales bacterium
GTGCTGTTTCGCGATCTGCCCTCCAGGAGGCACCATCATGGCATATTGGGTCCACGACCGTGTCTGGCTTCGCGCCGCGCTGCATGGCAGCGTGGTGGCGCCAGGCCGAGTGCGCCTCCTGCTCCAGCGATAGGTTAACGGTTCAGAGCCGTTGCGTATGCGTGTCACACGCCGCCCGATGATCGGCCGCGGGATCACCTGTTGATCCCCATGTGCCGATTGCGTGATTGGCCGTGATCTGCGCTCTGAGCCTCCCCCCCATGATGGCCACGGGCGTGCTCTCGTCCGTGGCCTTGCTGTGCGCCTACCGCGCACAGCACTCCGGCCCATGCGACGACGCCTGGGGCCAATGTCTCCGCTGGCAATCCGCCAGAGCGCACACCCGTGCGCCACTGCGGGACTGCCGCTACAGAGAGATGTCGTTACGAGCCGGTCACGGGTTTTTGCCCGTGACCGGCTTTTGTGTTGCGCTGGAGAGCATCGCTTGAACATTCCTTTGCGCGCGTATTGGCGCCTGCTCCTGACCTATCTCAAACCGCAACGCACCCGGGTGGGTCTGTTGGCGGCATTGCTGCTCGGCAGCATTGGGCTGCAACTGGGCAGTCCACAGGTTGTCCGCTATTTCATCGATACTGCCAGCGCGGGTGGCGCCGTGCGCGCGTTGCTGCTGGCCGCCGCGCTCTACATCCTGATGGCGCTGGGACAGCGCGTCGTCGCCTACTTCGCGTTCTACCTGGGCGAGAACACCGGTTGGATCGCCACCAACGCGCTACGTTCCGATCTGACACGCCATTGCCTGCGGCTGGATATGCCGTTCCACAAGCAGCGCACGCCGGGCGAGCTGATCGAGCGCATTGACGGGGATGTGAGCGTGCTGGCCACATTCTTCTCGCGGCTGGTCATCAACGTGTTGGGCAACACGCTGCTGGTGTTGGGCATCCTGGTGGTGCTGTTTGTCACCAATCCGCTCGCCGGACTGGCGCTAGCGGGCTATACCGTGGTGACCATCGCAAGTCTGGGGGTGTTCGGGCGCGCCGCGGTGGCGCGCTGGGCGGGTTCACGCGCGGCCAGCGCCGACAGTTACGGCTTCATCGAGGAACGCCTGGGCGGCACCGAAGACATCCGCGGCAACGGAGGTGAGGCGTATGTGCTGCGCCGCCTCGACGCATTGTTGCGCGTGCTGGTGCGCAAGCGCCGCGATGCCGAGATGGCCAGCAATCTGACATTCATGCTGACGAAGTTTCTGTTCGCACTGGGTTATGCCGTCGGTCTGGGGGTGGGCGCCTATCTGTATACCCACGGCCAGATCTCGATTGGCACGGCGTATCTGATCGTGTTCTACATCGGTATGGTGGGCACGCCGCTGGATACGATCCGCGAGCATACGCAGGATCTGCGGCAGGCAACCGCCAGCATCCAACGGGTGGAAGAACTGCGCGCCATCGCGCCGGAGGTGCGCGAGACACCGCGCACGACGTTACCCGCCGGGGCGCTCGCGGTGGAGTTCCGGGCCGTCACGTTTGGCTACGAGGAGGGCGACAGCGCGCTGCGGGCGGTCAGTTTGCGGCTGGAACCGGGGCAGGTGCTCGGGCTGCTGGGGCGTACGGGTAGCGGCAAGACGACGCTCTCGCGGCTGCTTTTCCGGCTGTACGATCCCAGCGCTGGCGCCATCGCGCTGGGCGGTGTCGATCCGCGCGATGTGGCGCTGGCCGATCTGCGCCAGCAGGTGGGCATGGTGACGCAGGAGGTGCAGCTCTTCCAGGCGAGCATCCGTGACAACCTCACGTTCTTCGATGCGCACATCCCCGATGCCAGGATCGAGCGCATTCTGCGCGAACTGGGACTTGACGACTGGTATTCCGCGCTGCCGGCGGGCCTGGATACGCCGCTGGCGGCCGGGGGCCAGGGGCTTTCGGCGGGGCAGGCGCAATTGCTGGCGTTCGCCCGCGTCTTCTTGCGCGATCCAGGGCTGGTGATCCTCGACGAGGCGTCGTCGCGCCTGGACCCAGCCACCGAGCACCTGCTGGAGCGCGCGATGGACCGGCTGCTCGCCGAGCGCACGGCCATCGTCATCGCTCACCGGCTGCGCACGGTGCGGCGCGCCGACGCGATCGCCATCCTGGAGGATGGGGCGCTGGTCGAATACGGGCCACGCGAGCAGCTGGCACGCGATCCGGCATCGCGCTTCTCCGCGCTGTTGCGCACCGGATTGGAGGAGGCCCTGGTATGACGAAAACACCTCTGGCGGCGGTAGGCACGCCGCCCACCGCGCATATGCGCACCTGGCCGTTCATGTGGCGGCTGGTGCGCGCAAGCCCCGGGAGCTTCGCGGTGAGCACCGTCTTCCCGATCATCTTCCATGTGGGGCTCATCATTCCCGGGCTGATCGAGAAGGCCATCTTCGACAGCATCACGCACGCCGCCCCGGTTGGGCTCAGCGTGGCGGTGTTGATCGCGCTGTATTGCTCGGTGGAACTGGCGCGGCTGGGCAGCTCAGCGGGCATGGTCTGGGGCTACGCCACCTTCAAGTACGGTGTCGGGGCACGGCTGCGCCACAACTTGATGGCGAGCATCCTGCGCCGGCCTGGGGCGGTGCCGCTGCCGGTCTCCAGCGGCGAGGCGGTCAGCCGCTTCCGCGATGATGTGGGCGAGAACGCCGACTTTCCGCTGTGGGTGCCCGATGAGTTCGGCGCCACCCTCGCCGCGGCGATTGCCATCGGCATCATGGCGCACATCAACCTGACGATCACGCTGTTCGTCTTTCTGCCACTGGCGGGCGTGACCATCGCGGCGCGTCTGGCGTGGGGACGGCTGCAACGCTACGCGAGCGCCACACGGGTGGCGACGAGCGCGGTGACCGGATTCCTCGGCGAGATCTTCGGCGCCGTGCAGGCGGTGAAGGTGGCGCACGCGGAGGAGGGTGTCGTGGCGCATCTGAATCGCCTGAATGAGACGCGGCGCAAGGCAGAGGTACGCGAACACACATTGGGCGAGTTGCTTGATGCGATCTTCAGTGTCGCCACCACCTTCGGCATCGGCGTCACGCTGCTGCTGGCGGCCCACGGGATGGCCGCGGGGACGTTCAGCGTGGGCGATTTCGCACTGTTCGTGTATTACCTGGGGTTCACGACGGATGTTCCTGGCAATGTGGGCACGTTCATCGGCGATTACAAGGTGCAGGAGGTTTCGATCGTGCGCATGGAGGAGCTGATTCGCCCCGAGCCGCCGGAGGCGCTGGTGACGTGGGAGCGCCAGGAGGGGGAAACGGGGCTGGGCACGAGCGGAGCGCATGGAGCGCGCAGAGGGGGCGATAACGGGGCCCAGAGCGACGCTGCGCTACACCCGTGCGCCACTACGAAGCGAGTGGGCAACGCACATTTCGAGCGACTACGCAGTCTAGAGATAGCGGGGCTGACCTATCGCTATCCGGGCACCAGTCATGGCATTGCGGGGATCGACCTGAGCCTGGCGCGTGGCATGTTCACGGTGATCACTGGGCGGATTGGCGCGGGCAAGACGACATTGCTGCGGGTGCTACTGGGATTGCTGTCGGGCGATGATGGGGCAGTGTACTGGAACGGCGCGCGGGTGGACGAGCCAACGACGTTCTTCCGGCCGCCGCACAGCGCCTATGTGCCGCAGGTGCCGCGCCTGTTTAGCGAAACGCTCAAGGAGAATATCCTGCTGGGCGTGGCGGAAGATCAGGTGGATCTGGCAGCCGCTATCCAGTTCGGGGTGCTCGAACACGATGTGGCCGTGCTGGAGCGAGGGCTGGATACGCTGGTTGGACCGCGCGGCGTGCGGCTCTCGGGCGGGCAAGTGCAGCGGGCAGCGGCGGCGCGGGCGTTCGTACGCGAGGCGGACCTGGTGGTCTGCGACGACCTCTCCAGCGCACTGGATGTGGAGACCGAGCGTACGTTGTGGCAGCGGCTCGACGCGGAGGGGAGCGTCCGCGCGGCGACCTACCTGGTGGTTTCGCACCGGCACGAGGCGCTGCGTCGCGCCGACCAGATCATCGTGCTCAAGGACGGGCGAGTTGAGGCACAGGGCACGCTGGACGTGCTGCTGGCCACCAGCGATGAGATGCGCCGGCTGTGGCAGGGCGAGTGGGACACACCAGAGGCTGAGAAGCCGGCGTTAGAAGGGCGTCCGGCACAGGAGGTAGAGCTCAATGACTGATCAATCGAACACGACCGACGAGAGCAAACAGACGCCAGCATTCGCGGACACGGAGAGGGTCCAACTGATAGACGATGGTCGTGACCTGCCAATACCAGAGCCGCCAGCACGGGCCGGGCCCAACCAGAAGGCGAGCTACGAGGCCAACACGCAGGTGCAGCGCTGGCTACGCGATCAGGCGCTGGAAGACGGCGGCAGCAAGGGCCCATTTACGCCGACGTTTCTGGCCCACCAGCGCGACCGCTTCTGGGTGCTTTCGTCGCTGGCGCACTTCTATGAGGACGATCTGATCAGCGACGTGCTGCATGTGGTCAAGAGCGGCAAGGAGGCGACGGTCTATTGCTGCGCCGCGGGGCCCGCGCTCTGGCCCCCACGCGCCGGGGGGCAGGGGGATGGTCTGGAATATCTGGCGGCGAAGGTGTATCGCCCGCGCATGTTCCGCAGCCTGAAGAACGACGCGATCTATCGCGAGAGTCGCGCGCCGCGTGGCGACGATGGGCGGCTGGTGCGCGACCGGCGCCACCAGCGGGGAGCGCTGAAGAAGACCGATCGCTGGCGCTCCACGCAGGTCACCAGCTGGATCACCGACGAGTTCGAGACGCAGCAGCTGCTCTACGAGGCCGGCGCCGATGTGCCTCGCCCAGTGGCCCAAGTAGGCAATGCCCTGCTGATGGAGTACATCGGCGATGGCGAAGAGGCGGCGCCGTTGCTACGCGAGGTGCGGTTGGCGCCGGAGGAGGCGGTGCCGCTGTTCGCGCGCATCTTGCGCAATATCGAACTGTGCCTGCGCCATGACCGCATCCATGGCGATCTCTCGGCGTACAATCTGCTGTACTGGCGTGGGGCGGTCACGCTGATTGACTTCGCGCAGGCGGTGGACCCGCACTACAACGCGGAAGTCTTCGCGCTGCTGGCGCGCGATATCGAGCGCGTGTGCCAGCATTTTGCGCGCTATGGGGTGGCGGTAGATGCATCCGCGCTGGCCAGCGAGATATGGACGCGCTACCTGGATGGTTCGCTCTAAAGGTATCACCTGTAGGTTGGTGTGGGTGCATTCTCGCTGTCCTGTGGGCGGCGGCGCGGCGTAGTGGTAGTGGGAGACGAATCGCGACCAGGAGGGATACTGATGGCAGAGGCAGGAGGACCGCACGAGGCTGGCCAGAGTGCGGTGGAGTGGGTGGCGCGCCAGCAACGCATCGCGGCGCTCGGCCAGCTGGCCGGCGACCGGCTCGGCACGGGAGCGCCACCCACATTACCACCGCAGGCACCACCGCTGTCACCACGCCCGCCCGGTCGCGCCCGCGGGTGGTGGGTTGGCGCGGCGGTGACCGTGCTCTGCCTGGTGCTCGTCGGCGCGGCGCTGCTGGGACGTAGTCTGCTGACTCCGCGAGCCACGCGGCCCAGCGCCAGCCCTGTCGCGCGGCAGACAGCCGTGTTGGCTTGCGCCGCTGGCAGCGCGCGGGGTCCCTTCCCCAACATCCGTGTCAGCGGCGACAGCTTCAAGGCGCACAGCGAGCCGATGCTGGCGCTGAACCCGAACAATCCACTCAACCTGGTGGGCGGCTCGAAGTTCTTCACCGATCCGGCGCACTACCAGTTCAAGATCGGGACGTACGCCTCGTTCGACGGCGGTTGCACGTGGACCGACGGCGGGGTGCTGCCGGGTTTCGAGCAGCGCGGCGTCACCTCCGACATCAGCTTCGCGTTCGGCCCGCGCAACATGGTCTACGCCGCCGTACTGTTCACCGGTCCGGGCCAGAACATCAGCGGCATCGCGGTCTCGACCTCGAGCGATGGCGGCAAGACGTTCGGCCAGCCCACCACGGTGTACGAGGATCGCACCGGCAATATTTTCAGCGACAAGCCGTGGATCGCGGTGGATCAGACGCAGGGGCCGCGCCGGGGCTGGATCTACGTCGTCTGGTCATACGATACCGGGGGCAACTGCGGCGACGGCAATACCTGCGTGCAGGCGCTGGGATTCTCGCGCTCGACCGATGGGGGCCAGACGTTCGCGCCGGTACAGCAGGAGGAGGGCAACGCGCCCTTCTGCGACTATCCGGCGACGGGACGCACGGCTGGCTCGACGCGCTGCGACGCAGTGATCGGCGCCACGCCGGTCGTCGCGCCAGATGGCACACTGGCGGTGGCCTACGCCTACTACGACCTGATGAGCGGCCCGCTGCCAACGCGGCTGATACTCGTCAGTTCGCGCGATGGCGGCACGACCTGGTCGGCGCCCTCGCTGGTGGCGACCATCAGCGACGTGATGGGCTATTTCCCGCCGGAACGCTATCGCAACGAGACGCTGCCGGCCTTCGCCAGTGATCCGCGCACCGGCCAGCTCTACATCGCGTGGTCCGACAAGGCC
The DNA here is from genome assembly GCA_036000225.1 of Ktedonobacterales bacterium. Taxonomy (GTDB): domain Bacteria; phylum Chloroflexota; class Ktedonobacteria; order Ktedonobacterales; family JADMIN01; genus DASYGC01. Next base: position 6,551 of record DASYGC010000438.1, read on the forward strand.
AGCGGCTTCCCCGATGTCTTCCTGGCCAGTTCGATTGATCGCGGCGCGCACTGGTCGGCGCCGCTGCGGGTGAACGATGATGCCGCGGGCACCGGCGCGCTGCACTTTCAGCCGCAGCTGGCCGTGGCACCCGATGGGGTAGTCACCGTCTCGTTCTTCGATACGCGCACCGATCCGCGTCATATCCTGATTGATGTATTCATCGCGCAATCGGTAAATCACGGCGCGTCGCTGTTGCCCAACGTGCGGGTGACGAGCCAGAGCTGGGATCCAACAGTGGATGCGCCGATCGATGGGTATGGGAGCCAGTTCATCGGTGACTACCAGGGCCTGGCGGCCGCTGACCAGTACGTCTACCCGTTCTGGAACGATACGCGCACTGGCGCGCAGGAGATCTTCACGGCGGCGGTGCCCAGCGCAAGGTGACTTCACGTTGCCTGGCTCCCTGTCGCCAGCCAGGCGCGCAGGGCCGGCTTGTGGTCGTCGTAGTGCTCGTGGGCGTTGCCCTCGATCATCCGCCAAACGGGGTAACCAGCGCTCCAGGCGAAGGTGTCGGCGGCGTTGAGGTCGCTCTCCGACTGCCGCTCGACGGCGGCGATCAGTTGCTGGTGGTATTTGCGGCCAGCGGCCAGCACCTCGGCCAGGGGCGCGTCCTTATAGTGCTGATAGTAGATGGCGTTTTGCTCGTCGGTATCCTCGATGTCGCCGCCGGGCGGCTCCCAGGCGAAGGTCTGCTTGTGCGTCTCGCCGCGCGCGGCGGCCTCCAGGTTGTCGGCGGTCCAGTGTTCGTAGACGGTGAGATGCGCGATGACATCTTTGAGCGTCCACTCGCCCTCGAAGCCCGCCTCGGACATGCGCGCGGCGGGTACCTGGCGCACCAACGCCTCCCATTCCGCGTAGCTGGTGGTGATCTTCTCGAG
>DASYGC010000439.1:0-4480 GCA_036000225.1 Ktedonobacterales bacterium
ATGCGCGCAATCGCATCGCATCTCATTCTAGCCGCGCTTTGCGGGCCACCACGCATCCAGAGATCGCCTCCGGCGAGTGAAAGGGATCCTGCGCTCATGTCCAGCCTGCTGACCCACCTCGAATGCACCCGCTGTGGACGCATCTTCGACGCTGACGTGCTCCAGACGCTATGCCCCGATGATGGCGGCGTGCTCTACGCACGCTACGACCTGGCGCGCGGGCGGCGCGAGTTGGAGCGCGCGGCGATGGCGGCACGCACGCCGGGTATGTGGCAGATCCCCGAGTTGATGCCCGTGCGCGACACCGCCAACATCGTCACGCTGGGCGAGGGGGGCACACCGCTGCTGCCCGCGCCCCGGCTGGGCCGGCGGCTGGGCTTCGAGCGGCTGTCCGTCAAGGAGGAGGGACTGAATCCTACCGGCAGCTTCAAGGCGCGCGGCATCGCCGCCGCTGTTTCGCGCGCCAAAGAGTTGGGGGTGACGGCCTTCACCATCCCCACCGCTGGCAACGCAGGCTCGGCGCTAGCGGCCTACGGCGCACGCGCGGGCATCCCGGTGGATGTCTTCATGCCCTCGGATACGCCCGCGCTCTTCAAGAAAGAGGTACGCGCGTATGGCGCGACGCTCCACCTGGTGGATGGGCTGATCGACCAGGCGGGAGCTGAGGCTCGCGCCCACGCCGCGCGGACCGGCGCCTTCGATGTCTCGACGCTCAAAGAGCCGTACCGCTGCGAGGGCAAGAAGACCATGGGCTACGAGCTGGCGCAACAGCTCGGCTGGCAACTGCCCGACATCGTCATCTATCCCACCGGCGGTGGCACCGGCATCGTCGGCATGTGGAAGGCCTTCGCCGAGATGGAGGTGCTGGGCTGGATTGACAGCCGCCGTCCGCGCATGATCAGCGTGCAGGCGGCGGGCTGCGCGCCTATCGTGCGCGCCTACGACGAGGGAACCGAACGCGCCCGTCCCTGGGAAAACGCCGCGACCTACGCCTCGGGCCTACGCGTGCCGGGAGCGGTGGGCGACTACCTGATCCTGCGCGCGGTGCGCGAGAGTGGCGGGTGCGCGTTGGCCGTCTCCGAGGACGAGATCGCCGAGCACGCCGCGCTGATCTCCACCAGCGAGGGCATCTTCGCCGCCCCCGAAGGCGGCGCCACGCTGGCCGCGCTGCTGCGCCTGCGCGCGCGTGGCGCGGTGCGCGCCGACGAGCGCATCGTGCTCTTCAACACCGGCACCGGACTGAAATACCCGCTGGCGCCGGGCGAGGAGTGAGACGATCTCACATCGCCATTGCGTAGATCGCTCCCTCGCTGCTGGCCCAGAAGAGCATGCCATCCTGCGCCACGGGCGATGAGGGATACTCGTCGCCGCCGGGCACCTCATACGACCACCGCACGCTGCCATCAGTGGTGGAGAGCGCGTAGAGCGCCTCCCGATAGAGACCGGAGTTGGTCGAGATTCCGCCGGTGACGTAAATCGTGCTCCCATCTCCGCTGAGGACCGGCGTGCACTGAATCCCTTTGCGTAAATACGTAGAGTCAGCATTGTACCGTTGGCGCGAGGGATTGATCCGCCAGACCACCCGGCCAGTCGCGCTATCGAGTGCGAAGAAGGCGTCGCCCAGATCGGTCGCATCGCCGGTGACGGTGCCAGTGGTGACGCCAGTGAGAGAGCCGCCTCCGATATAGACCACCGAACTGGCCACGATCGGTTGTGAGGCCACGAAGCTCAGATTCTGGTCCAGGGTCATAGGCTGACGCCAGCGCAGCGCGCCCGAAGTGGCATCCAGCGCGTAGGCGTAGCCATCATCCGCGCCGAAGTAGAGCACGCCGCCCGCCAGTGCGGGGGTCGCCGTGATGCGCTTATTCGTCACGGGGGTCGACCAGATCTCGGCGCCGGTGCTGGATCGCAATGCCCGAACCCCGCCATCCACGCCGCAGGCGTAGACGGTGTTACTGGCATAGATGGGCGCGGCCACTCCATGATAGAACGCATTGGTGCTGTCGTCGATCGGCAGCCCTTGCCACCACTGAATCGTGCCTGTCGCGCGGTCTGCCGCGACCACCACATTCTTGTAGCGCACCAGGACCAGGTTGCCGGCTGTCGTCACGCTCGACACATAATCGGCGGCCGAAGTATTGGTGGCGTCGGTCTCCAGCGGGGTACGCCAGCGCTCCGAGCCATCACTGGTCGCAAACGCGAAGAGATAGGTAGCACCCGCCTTGAAATCATAGCCGATGGCGTAGAGGATGTCGCCGCTGATCGTTGGTGCGGCATAGCCGGTGAAGCCATACTCATGCTGCCAGCGCAAGGTGCCGTCCTGGGCCGTCAACGAGAGGACCTCAGGCAGTCCCGAATTGCCTATCAGGGCATATACACTCGCGCCAGACACTGCCAGGCTGGTGGTTTGAAAGGCATCGTAGCCAGACCGATAGACCCAGCGCAGATGTGCCACGCCCGACTGCGGAGTGGGTGTCGGATTGTGGACGGTGGGCACGCTGTGTGCCTGGGCCACATCTGGCGCGAAGAGGAGTTTGCCAGCATAGGCGGTGGCGCTGAGCGCGACCAGCGACGTGACGCCCAGCCCGATCACGGCGCGGCGACTGACCTGTCGCGCGCGTGATGGGATGCCCAGCGTGATGCGTAGCGCGCGCAGCCACTCGGCCTCGGTCTGCCGCGTCGCGTCGATCACGAGATCATCGTGCGCGTCACCGGTCGTGTCGTAGCCAGGCGCGAGCACCAGGTTGACGACCATCCGATTGCGCGGTCGGGCAGAGCGCAGCACTCTGGCCATCGCCGCCTCACGCTCCAGCCAGACTGAGCGGTTCGCCGCCGGTGTGCAGATACGCAACAATATATCGCGCTCGCGAATGGCTTGCTGAATGTGCTCGGGGAACTCCTGGCCGGCGGAGAGTTGCGCGACATCGAACCAGTAGTCGAGCTGCCAGGCATCCAGCGCCGCCAGCAGGGGCTCGCAGAGCTGGTTATCTTCGTGGGTATGGCTGACAAACACTTTGCCATTGCCGAACATGGTCATATCTCCTGGCCATCATCGAAAGCTCACCGGCGGGCGGCCGTTGCTCGCGCCTGCTCGCGTCATGCGCAGAGCACCCGGTCACGGATTGACGGCGTACACCTTCCACGGCGGGACACCGATCACTATCAGGCCAGCCGCGACGACCGGCTGCACCACCCCAGAAAGCGACGGCGCCTCCACCGGGATGTAGGACCAGCGGAGCTTGCCACTATCCACCTGGAACGCGAAGAGGTCACTCGACGAGGTGACGAAAACGATGCCGTGGTAGACCACCGGCGAGGTGACAATCCGGTGGTCGGCCTCCTGGCTCGGATTCGTGCCGGCGTAGCCGCTCCAGTAGAGCCGGCCAGTAGCGCCGTCCAGCGCGTAGAGATAGCCATGAACCGGTGTAGACCACGCCGCTATCGACCGTTGGGGAGGCGACGATGCCACCATTGGTGGTAAAGCTCCAGCGCAGCTTGCCGGTGCGCGCCTCGATGGCATACAGCGAATAATCCTCGGACCCAACGTACACCAGGTCGCCAACCGCCGTGGGGCCGCGGACCTGCCCACCGGCCTGGAACCGCCAGATGGGGGCGCCAGTGTGCGCATCAAAGCAGTGGAGCGCATGGTCGTTCGATCCGGCGTAGACACGGCTCTGGTCGGCACTGAGCAACGAGACGCCAGTGGGGTAGGGAAGCGCCGGCATCTGCTGCTGCCAGGCGAGCTTGCCATCGGCGAGACGGTACGCGCGGACCCAACTGCCGGTGTCCAGGAAGAAGGTGATGCAATAGACGAGCCCATTGGCGACGATGGGTGATGCCGAGGTGGTGACGTCGATCTTCCACAATTGCCGACCATCACTGGCCCGCGCCACCCGCATGTCGGTGGCATTGACATCCGAGACACTGCTGTTGGTCGGAAGCGCGCCACGCACGAACAACATCCCCTGAGCGGCAGTGAAAATGGGGTCCTGCTCGTTGGTGTAGTCGCCCACGGGAAAATTGAACTTCAGCGGTGTATAGGATCCATTGGTGAGCGAGAGGCGGAACACATCAGCGCCCGCCAAGACATACACGTGCTGGCCGTCGGCAGCCAATGGGGTATGGATGTCACGTCGCCGGACGCCGTACTGGGAGTGAACATCTGGTTTGGCTGGCCGGATGAGCGACTGACCGGCAGCGGCTGATTCGCCAGCGCCTGCGCCTGCTGCTGGCGCACGAGCAAGGTAGCTGCCGCGCCGCCGGCCGCTAGCGTCAGCACGGCGCCGGCGCCCATGCCGAGCACCGCGCGGCGGCTGACGCGCTGGGCGATGGTGGCCACGCCTAGAGGGACGGCCAGTTGCTCCAACCAGAGCGGGCGCTCTTTGTTCGCCGTGGTGATGTAGAGGCGCGAGGCATCGCGTGGGTCGTTGATGTAGGCGGGATCTAGGATCAGGTTGACAAGCACGCGCCGGGTGCGGCG
>DASYGC010000440.1:0-4589 GCA_036000225.1 Ktedonobacterales bacterium
CCAGCCGCGTGCCGCGAATGCCGCACGCGCCTGGGCCGGGGTCAGCGTGTGATGGGCGAGCGCGCCGGGCGCGGGTGCATCGAAGGACCAGATGGGACCGCCGAGCAGCACATCACCCTGGGCGTGCAGGCGCCGCACGCCAGGGTGGGTGGCATCCAGTGTGCGATAGACCTGATGCGCTTCGCGCATTGGATCGTAGGTATAGCGCTCGCGCAGTTCGAGCACGCCGCGCTCCTGGCCGCGCGCATCGCGTAGCAAGACCTTCGACCCCTCACGCAAGCGCGAGCCCACGCTCGATTTCACCGCCAGGATGATGGGAATGCTCCAGGGTGCGCCACTGTCCAGGCGCATGGTGTCGAGCACTCCCAGATAGTCGGCACGTGTCATAAAGCCCACAAGCGGACTGTATGCGCCACACGCCAGCAAGTTGAGGTCGAGGAGCTGGCGCCCAGTGAGGGTGACTGACGGCATCGCCCGCGACTCATCCAGCCAGCGAGCCCGTTCGGCGCGCGAGCAGATGCGGTTGATCAATGGCTCCATCGGCGGCTGACGATTCATTGTCAGTCCTTTCATGATGCTACGCCTCGATGGCCATGACGCCATCCAGGTCGGGTGGCGGGGCCACACGCAGCAGGGAGAAGATGGCCGGCGCTACATCTTCCATCGTCAATGTGGTCCGCAACAGATCGTGCCCCGAGACGTAGAGCAAGGCATCGTCGTGCGTGTGCTCGCCAATGAGCACATCGCCTTTATAGGTCAGATACTCCCGATCCAACGCGCCTTTCATCGCATACCCACGATAGGGCGCCACCACCAGGTCGGGGGCATTCTCGTAGCTGTGACCGTGGTAGATCTCTTCACGCCGATAGACGCGTTCGATCATCAGGGCGCCGGTAGCGGGATCGCGCAGCTCCATCAGCTCACCGGCAAGCTGCTCACGGACGCGCTCGTACTCCGCGCCGGGTTCCACACTGCCACGCGGCTCGCGACCGCGCAGATTGACGAACACGCGGCCCGGATCGAGACTGTAGGCGCGCGAGGCCTCGGTCATCTGCGCCAGAGTTGGCGGCCGCCCCTCCACTTTTTCGAGGCGCAGCCAGCCCTGTTCGCGCAAGTAGGTGTTGAGGTAGACCTCCTGCGTGATCGTGCAGAAGCCATGATCGGAGAGCAGAATGAGGGTCGTGTTGTTGTCCACGCGTTCCCACACCTGCCCCAGAATCTCGTCCAGGCGCTCGTAGAACTGATAGAATGCGGGCGTCCATTGCGGGTCGCCGCGCTCCATATACTCCCAGTAGAAGTGGTGCAGGCGATCGGTCTCCATGATGTGGGACATGAAGAAATCCCAGGGTTCGCTATCCAGGATCTCGAACATCGCGGTGGCGCGATGATCCAGCACGCTGCGCAACTCGGTCATGAAGTCCACTTTGGAGCGCCGGGCGATGGCGGCATCGGCGTCAATCTGGTAGCCCAGTTGCTTCAATCTGCCAGCCAGCTCGCGCGGGTAGGTCGCCTTTTCCAAACTGGGCGAGAGGAAGCAGGAGACCATCAACCCGTTGACCTCGCGCGGCGGATAGGTCACCGGCACATTCATCACGGCAACGCGCTTGCCTTCGCGGCTCAGCGCGCACCACAGCGGCTCGGCGCGCATGGTGCTGCTATTGGGCAAGAAGACGTCGTAGCTCTGTAGACGCCGGTCGACAAAGCCATAGATATTGTGCTTGCCCGGATTGGTGCCCGTCATGAACGATGACCAGGCCACCGACGACACGAAGGGCCACGACGAGTTGAGCGGTCGGATGGTGCCGGCGGCGAGGATCCGCGCCAGATTGGGCATCCGGCCTTCCTGGACCTGGCGCATGGCAAAGCTGTAGGGCACTCCATCAATGCCGATGGCGATGACGCGGCGCGCCCCACCAGTTGCCGCCGGCTGGCGACGCGTGGACCACTGCATGAGACAACTCCTCGCATGGCGATTGCCACTGGGCGCATCTCCATGCGCCCCTACGGAAACTCGATTGCCACTGGGCGCATCTCCATGCGCACCTACGAGGTTTCGGCTACAGGTAGCCCAGATCTTCCAGGCGCTGTGAAACGGCGGCCTCTTCCTCTTCGGTGTATGCTTCGCCGGCCGCGACGCCTGCCGGGGTATGCCCATTGAGCGCGCCAACTGCCGCGCGTACTGGCTGGGCAAGCAAACCATTGTTTTCCAGCCATGCCACAATCTGCGCCACGCTCTGCTCTGGCGTCTGCTCGGCGGTCATCACGACGATTTCCGGCGCATTAGGGGCTTCGTAGGGATCAGAGACACCGGTGAACCCAGCAATATTGCCGCTTTGGGCCTCTTTGTACAGGCCCTTGACATCGCGCCGGGCGCACTCTTCGAGCGAGCAATCAACGAAGACTTCGACGAAGTCGTTGATCTGCGCGCGCACCTGCGCGCGGGTCTCGCGGTAGGGCGAGATGGCGGCGGCGATGGCGATCACGCCGTTGCGCGAGAGCAGCTCGCAGACGAAGCCGATGCGCAAGATGTTGATGTCGCGGTCTTCGCGGCTGAATCCCAGGCCTTTGCTCAGGTGTGTACGGACGACATCACCATCGAGCACCTCAACACGCCGGCCGCGCGCGACCAGGTCAGTTTCGAGCAAGCGCGCCAGGGTTGATTTACCCGCTCCTGAAAGGCCCGTGAACCAGAGGGTGAATCCACGATCCATAATGCTACTTCCCACTTTCTCTACTCGCACGAATGTCCGGTCATGCATCAGCATGACAGGTCGCGCATAACGACGATGCACTGTTAGCCGATGGTCGAACTCACCGGCATGGCCTGTGTTTGCGTTTGCGTTTGTTGGATGGGCGTACCCCGCATGTCCTCAGGTACCCTCACCCCCAACGCGGTAAGGATCGTCGGCGCGACATCCATCAGATGGCGCGGCTCTGTTTCACCGCGCAGAGTCAGCCGGTTATCGCGCATGATGTACATGCCAAACTGCGCATGGTTGGCGTCGTCGGGGCCGGTATCGTTCTCGAACGTATAGAACGAGTTATGCCCCACCGTGCCGACTGAGCGCCACAATAGATCGCCGAAAAGGACGATCAGGTCAGGCGCGATGTTGCGCACCGTCTTGTAGGTCGTCTCGGGACGGGCCACCCGCGTGCCCATCGGGCGGCCTTCATCGTCGCCCAGCGCTTCGAGCTTGGCACTCAATTCCTCGCGCAGGGCCTCAACATCTTCCGCGGCCACGCAGCCGTTCGGTTCGCGCCCGCGCACATTCAGGAAGACGCGCCCGTAGTAGCCGCCGGCGCCCCAGGCACGGGTGCGCTCCCAGTCGATTTCGCACTTTTCCAATGGCGTGATGCCGTCAGGCTGGTGTTTGAGCACCAGATAGCCTTCGCGCATCAGCCACTCGTTCAGGCAGACGCCACCATCCATGCGCTTCGCTCCGTGGTCAGACACCACCAGCACCGTCGTGTCATCGTCCACCCGCGTCAGCAGATCGGCGATCTGGCCGTCCAGATAGATGTAGTAGTCGCGAATACTGTGCAACAGCGGTGTGGGCCCTGGATGCTTGCGATGCTCGGGGTCCATGTACTTCCACAGGCCGTGATGAATGCGGTCGGTGCCCATTTCCACGAACATGAAGAAGTCCCACGGGCGGGTATCCATCAGGTGACGCACCAGCGTGAAGCGGCGCTCGGTCATGGCGTAGATCTGGCGCAGCAAGTACTCTTTGTCCTCGGTGCGAAAGTCTTTGACATCGAACATGTAGTCGCTGACGGTGCGCAACACCTCGTCTTTGAGCTCGGCGGGATGGGTGAAGTTGCTCTCCAGACTGGGGGTCAAAAAGCAGGTGACCATCTCACCATTGACGGGACGGGGAGGATAGGTGCAGGGGATGCCGACGAGGGTCACGTGTTTGCCGTAGCGGCCCAGCACATCATAGACCACTGGTTCTTTGATGTAGGTGCTATTGGCAACGGCGGTTTCCTTATAGGTATACTCCTGCCGGTTGCGGAACCCGTAGAGACCTAACTCGCCCGGATCCTTGCTGGTGAGCATCGACATCCACGCCGGCACGGTAATTGGTGGGATGCAGCTTTCCAGCCGGCCATAGATGCCCTCGTCCATCAGCCGTGCGAAGGTGGGCAACTGATCGCGCCAGGCTTCAAAGACCAGCTCAGGCGCGGCGCAATCGAGCCCGATCACCAGCGCACGACGCTTCTTCGCAGTTCGCTCCATGATGACGCTCCTTTGGGTGGTTGTGAGGTTGGGATGATGCCGCCGGTGTGTTTTCTCGTCCTGGCCCAGATTAGCAGTCACGCAGACTCGCCCACAATGGGCACTTCCGCCCCGTGAATGGTGGGCGAGTGTCCCGTCAGATAACCGCTCCATCGCTGGCAGCAGGTCGTCTCTTGGGCGAGGTTCACACCAGGTCCCACCGGCGCGCGGCGGCCAAAATCAGCACGTCGCACCGCCCCAACGCTTCCACGCGTTGAGCGCGAACGTCCACTCAGTTTGCCCGCGCGTGGGCACTTGTCCCACAGCCTGGGTCAGCAATGCTCATGCCTCGAGCAGGCAAGATGTGGTGCGG
>DASYGC010000441.1:0-3143 GCA_036000225.1 Ktedonobacterales bacterium
GCCACGGGTGTCGTGCCGCTGGGCTGGACGCCCGACGGGAAGACCTTGCTCGTAGCGCAGACAGCCTCAGCCAATGGCGGGCTGCCCGGCCACGCGGCCTACGCGCTCACGCCTCCGGTGGCGGGTGCAACGCCGCTCGTCATCGCGCAAAAACTGCAGACATTTATTGGCTTTGTGCGCACGGCCTGAACGTGCGGGAGAGATGTACCACGCGGAGCCTGGCTGGGCCAAACCGTGAGCGGAAAGGACGACATGATGCGCACGACCTACACGATCATGCTGACATCCAACCTGAAGCTGCCTGTCGCACAGCAACAGTTGGCCGGCTTCTTTGGCCAAGTCCTGACCTCGTTCAGCGCCGCGAATGCCGTGTCCGGCAGCATGACGTGTTAGCGGGCACCCAGCGGGCTTCGTAGACGGAGCGGCAAGAAACGTCGCGGGATCGGCCCGTGCTATACTCTCAGATGGCACGCTGCGGTAGCGCGCGCTGCCGCGCGGCGGCGTCACAAGCGCCTCGTAGCGATACGGGCGGGAGAGCGATCCATGCGGCTACAGGGGAAAACCTACGGCGTCTTCGTGGCGGCGGGCTTCGAAGATCTGGAATTCTGGGTGCCGGTGATGCGGCTGCGCGAAGAGGGCGCGCGTGTGCTCATCATCGGTGGTACGATGGGCGCCATCACCGGCAAGCACTGCCTGGAGGCCACACCCGACCACCTCGCGCGCGACGTCACGTCGGCGATGGTGGATGGCCTCGTCATTCCCGGCGGTTGGGCGCCCGATAAGCTGCGCCGCGACCCGGATGTGCTGCGCCTTGTTCGCGAGTGTCACGCGCAGGGCAAGGTGATCGGCATCATCTGCCACGCGGGCTGGGTTGCCGCGTCAGCGGGCATCGTGCGTGGCAAGCGGTTCACCGGGTCGCGCGGCATCAAGGACGACCTGGAGAACGCTGGCGCCACGTGGGTGGACGAGCCGGCTTTCCGCGAGGGCAATCTGGTGTGGGGACGTGTCGTCGAGGACATCCCCGACTTCTGCCGCGAACTGGTCGCCGCCATGATCGAGCGCTGACCCGCGCCCGCGGATGAAACGTCGGTGAAACATCCGGGCCCCTGTGGCCCCCCAATAGCAGAGAGACACCGGCGCGACACAGCGCGCGCCTTCACCATGACTGCACCAGCCGGGGAGCGAGCATGACCAGCACAAAGACCAGGAAGACAACGAAAACCACTCAGCGGGGCTATCTCCAGGAGTTGGCGCGGCGTGTGCTGGTCTACGATGGAGCGATGGGCACCACCATTCAACTGCTCAATCTGGTGGCTGACGACTACGGTGGCGCGGCCTACGATGGCTGCCCGGAGATCCTGGCCGTTACCCGGCCTGATGCGATCAGCAGCATCCATGTCGCCTACCTCGAAGCGGGCTGCGATGTGCTGGAAACCGACACGTTTACCGGCACGCGACTCAAACTGGACGATTACAAACTGGGCGGACGCACGCTCGAGATCAACCGCGCCGCCGCGCGCCTGGCCCGCGCGGCGGCCGATCGCTTCAGCACGCCCGAGCAGCCGCGCTTCGTCGCCGGCTCGATGGGTCCCACCGGCATGCTGCCCTCGTCGGATGATCCCGCGCTCAGCAACATCACCTACCAGCAACTGGCCGAACTGTATCGCGAACAGGCGGCGGCGCTCATGGAGGGTGGAGTTGATCTGCTGCTGATCGAGACCAGCCAGGATATCCTCGAAGTGCGCGCCGCCATCACCGGCATTCGCCGCGCCTTCGCCGAGCTGGGGCGCTCGCTGCCAATTCAGGCGCAGGTGACACTGGACACCAGTGGCCGGATGCTGCTGGGCACCGATGTGGCCGCCGCCGCGGCGATCCTGCAACACTTGCACGTGGATGTCATCGGGTTGAATTGCTCCACCGGCCCCGAGCACATGCGTGAGCCGGTGCGCTACCTCACCGAGAACATCCCGCTGCCCATCTCGACCATCCCCAACGCCGGCTTGCCGCTGAATGTGAACGGGCAGGCCGTCTATCCGATGGAACCCGACCCGCTGGCGCAGGCGCTGGCTGAGTTCGTCAGCGAGTTCGGCGTCAACGTGGTGGGTGGCTGCTGTGGCACCACCCCCGAGCACCTGCGCCGCGTCATCCAAACGCTGCGCGAGCTGCCACCCGCCGCCCAGCAACGCCCCATCGAGCGCCTGCGGCGCTTCGCGAGCGATGCCAGCGCGACACAGCCAACGCGGCTGCTGGTGGCGAGCGCGGTGCGCTCGCAGTCGTTGCGGCAGGTGCCAGCGCCGCTGCTGGTGGGCGAGCGCATCAATGCGCAGGGCAGCAAGAAGGCCAAAGAGGCCGTGCTCGCTGACGACTATGACACGCTGCTCACTATCGCGCGCCAGCAGGTGGAGAGCGGTGCGCATGTGTTGGATGTGCAGGTGGCCGTGACCGAACGCGGCGACGAAGACGAGCAGATGCGCCGCACGGTCAAGAAGCTGGAGATGGGCATCGAGGCGCCGCTGGTGATCGACACGACCGAAGCCAGCGTGGTGCAAGCGGCACTGGAAACCTATCCTGGCCGCGCGGTCATCAATTCGGTCAATCTCGAAAATGGGCGGTTGCGGGTGGATGCTGTGCTGCCACTCGCGCGCGAGCATGGCTCGGCGGTCATCGCGCTGACGATCGACGAGCAGGGCATGGCCAAGACCGCCGCGCGCAAGGTCGAGGTCGCCCGCCGCATCTACGATATCGCGACCCAGGAATACGGCCTCGATCCCGAATCGTTGCTCTTTGATACGTTGACCTTCACCGTGACCACCGGCCAGGAGGAGTTGCGCGATTCCGCCATTGAGACCATCGAAGGCCTCCGGCGCATCAAGCAGGAGATGCCCGGCGTCCTGACTATCCTGGGCGTCAGCAATGTGTCGTTCGGCGTCAAGCCACACGCGCGCGCCGCGCTGAACAGCGTTTTCCTGCACCATGCGGTGCGGGCCGGCCTGGACGCGGCCATTGTCAATCCGGCGCACATCACGCCGTACGCCGAGATTCCCGAGATCGAGCGCCAGCTCTGCGACGACCTGCTGCTCAATCGCTCGGAAGACGCTTTGGCTCGCTTCATCGAGTATTTCGAGCGCCACGGCGCGACCGCC
>DASYGC010000442.1:0-4630 GCA_036000225.1 Ktedonobacterales bacterium
ATCGAGCGTGCCCATGCCAGCGCCCTCGCCCAGAGCAACGATCGCCGCGCCCGTGGGCGGCCGGGTGGCGGCCTGGCCGAACTTGATGAGAGCAGCGCCTCGTGGCCGGCCGCCAGTGGCACCAGCGATGACTGGGCTGACGGCGGCGACGAGGACTTCACGGGTGAGCGCTACGCCGCCAGCTATGGCGCCGACAGCCGTGCCGACTGGGACGACAGTGACGAATGGGAGTCTGGCGGCCGCGGTGGGCGCGGAGCAAAGGGCGGGCGGCGTGGCCCGCGCCAGCCGCCCGCTCGCGGCGGCCGGCGCTAGCGAGAAGCGCCAGCCATGGCGGCAGATCTCTCCTCCGCCACATCGTGCATCCAACCCGATCGTATACCTCAGCCCAGTGCGTGGCTGCTCCACCGTATCAGCCATCTCGCGCCGTAGTCCTTCTCAGATGTGTACGGGGCAGCGAGACCGGTGAGGGATCATCTGCCGGCTGGCTGGCCAGCCGGTATTTGAAGTGAGCGCTTCCCCGACACCTGCGACACCGTTGTGCCGTTGCCTGCTGGTAGTCACGCGCGCGCCGGAGTGCTATACTCGCCGCAATCATTGACGAGTTGGCACGATGCGGTTCTGATGAGCGCGAGGAGGCGACCATGGTCACTGAGGCAGTCAGCGGCATCCAGCGAGCACTTCCACGGCGTTCGATGGGCGGACTCATCGCGATCAGCATCTTCTGGTTCGCACTCAACTTTCACTGGGCGGCGCTGCTCACGATCCTGATTCCCAGCCAGGTGATCGGGTTGCTCTTCCGCGAAGCGCCAGCCGGGTCGCTCGCCTCTCAGTCCGCCTGGGTCTCGGGGCATGAGGGACTGACGCTCGCCATCGTCATTGCCCCTGGCCTGGTTGTGGCGCTGCTCTCCAATCCCTTCTTTGGCCTGTTGAGCGACCGCACTCCGCTCGGGCGTCTCGGGAAGCGGCGCCCCTATATTCTCGGTGGCACGGTGCTCAACGTCGTGGGTCTGGCCGTCATGGCGCTGGCGCCAACCACCTTCACGGTGGGTGGCAGCGGCAACCCACTGGCGCCCAGCCTGTTGTTGATGATGGTGGGCCTGATGGTGACGCAGCTCGGCAACAACGCCGCCGCCGCTCCCTTCCACGCCTACCTGCCAGACTTCGTGCCAGAGCATCAACGTGGCACCGCCTCGGGCATCATGGGGCTGGCGCTTTTGCTCGGCCAGATCGGCGGGGCGATCACACCCAGCATCGTGGGCTTCAATTCCAAGCAACTACTAGCCGGCGGCCAGAGTTTCAGCACCTACAATGCTGGCATCGTCTCAGCCTACGCCATCGTCGCGGTCGTCATGGTTCTCATGGCTGTGCTCACCGCGGCGACCGTCCGCGAAGGACGGTGGGCCGGATCCGCGGCAACGACGACGCCGTCGCCCATGGGTCCAATGTTGCGTGCCCTGGGGTTCACGGTGCTCGCCGTGGTCGTGCTGGTGGTGGGATTCCTGGCCTTGCTGCCCGCGCGCATCGGCCTGGCGCTGAATGATACGTCGCTCAGCGCGCTGCAGATCATTGGCGTGGTGGTGGCGGGCCTTGGCGCCGTCTGGGCCTTCGATTTTCGCCCACGGCGCGCGCCTGATTTTAGCTGGGTAGTCCTCACCCGCATGCTCGTGATGATGGGCGTTGATATCGTGCAAACCTTCCTGCTGCTGTACATGCAGGATGTTGCCCATGCGCCCTCGCCTCAAACGGCCACCACCATCTTCATCATCATCCTCACCCTCACCGCCGCCCTGAGCACCATCTTTGCGGGCTGGGGCTCGGATCGCTTTGGCCGCAAGCGCATGGTCTATATCTCGGGGTCGTTCATGGCCGCGGTAGGCGCCGCTTTCGTGATCGCCCCGTATGTCGTGCCCGCCGGGGTGCTGACGGTGGCCTTCGCCGCCAGCGCGGTGTTTGGCCTGGGCTACGGCGCTTACCTGGCGGTTGATTGGGCCCTGGTGGCCGATGTGTTGCCTTCTGATGCCACCTTCGCGCGCGACATGGGTGTCTGGAATATTGCCCTGACGGTGCCGCAGGTGCTGGCCGCCGTCTTCGGCGGCTGGATGCTCGCGCTGGGCGTCGCGCTCGGTGCCAAAAGCCTCGGGTACACCTTCCTCTTTGTCGCCTTCGTGGTGTTCTGTGTGCTCGGCACCGTCACCGTACGCTACATTCGCGGTGTCGCGCGCTAAGGTGACCAATGCGCCCAATTGGGCGCCAACTTCCCCCGCAACTGTGCCGCTTTGGCATGACTTGTGCGAGCGGAAGGCAGCGGCGAGCACCTGGCTGGATCGCCGTATGCAGGCGATCCGGCCAGGTGCGCGGCGGTGCGTGGCAGTGTGAGCCGGGCGCCAGCCGCGGTCGGGCCTATGCGGGGACGAACGGCGCCAGCCTGGCTTCCAGTTCTACGGTGCGTGGCTCGACCAGCGTACTTCCGTCAGGGAAGGTGATAGTCGGGACTCGCCGCATGCCAGCATTGAGCCGCAGCACCAGATGGGACGCGGCCTCATCGTGTTCGATGTCAACATATCGGTAGGCCACCGCCAGCTGCGCAAAGACGCGCCGAGCCCGGTGGCAGTCGCCACACCACGGCGTGCCGTACACCACAATCTCGGAGGCCACACCAGCGGTGGCAGAGGAACGAACAGAAGAACTGGTCGTGCTCGACGATTGGGTGATACCGGCGGTGGCGTCGTGCTGGGGATCGGTGGTTGCCATGAACAAGAGACCTCCTGGTCTAAACGGTCATCATGAACTGTCCTCATTGCCGCACACCGATGTCCGGCGCAATGCCCCCATGGCGATCGGCTTGTGTATAGCCAAAGGTACTGCTTTCCAAAGTATAGCAGAGAAGGCCAGGGGGCCCGTCAGCACAGGCAAACAGCCTCTCCGCTCCATGCCACGCTACGGCCCGATGGGCCACCAACCATCTGATATGATGAAGGAGTAGAACGCGATGAACCGTCTCTACCACTCTGCCACGGCCCGCCGTGACGTCCTACAGGTGCAACCAATGGAGCCCCCAGTTCGTTTGTACTCCTCGAACACCCCAAGTGGGCCGCGCCGTCGCGCGCCGCGCGCGGGGTCCGGTCCCCGTGCGACCTCGGCGCGCAAGGGTGTCGTCAGCGCCGAGCCAGCCGTCCAGCTCACGGCCAGCCCGGCGCCTGAAGTGCCCGAGGCGCCAGTGGACGTGACGCCAGTTGTCGTGACGCCGCCGGTAGAGGAGCAGGCAACGGTTGGCCCGATGGTCGGGGTGGCCGATTTCGAGGACATCTTTTCCCGGTTCCAGACACCGCTGTGCAATTTCGTGTTTCGGCTGGTTGGCAATCGCGAGCAGGCCTACGATCTGACCCAGGATGTCTTCGTCAAAGCCTATCGCGCGCTATCCAGTGGGACGACCATTCAGGCTGGCGCGTTATCATCCTGGTTGTATCGTATCGCGTCGAACACCGCCACGGATGCGTTGCGGCGGAGACGGTTGATCTCATGGCTGCCCCTTTCGCTGTTCAATGAGGATCGCGGAGTGGGCGCTGGTATGCCGGGGGGCATGGACGGTGGGCCATCGGGCTCAGGCGACGATAGTTTCCCCGGTGCGACCAATGTGTTTGCCGGCGGCACCTACGATGGCGCGCGGTTCGAACAGCGGGTGGCCGATCGTGAGATCGTCCAGCGGGTGCTCGACCGACTCCCTTCGAAATATGGCGTTTGCCTGCTCTTGTACGAACATGAAGGGTTCTCATGCGCGGAGATCGCCGAAGTTCTCAAAGTCAGCCCCTCAGCCGTAAAGATGCGGTTGATGCGAGCGCGCGAACGCTTTATCACCCTGTACAAACAGGAAGTGAGCGGAGAATGACGTGTGTGCGGGCGCGGCGGCTGGTGGCCGCCTATCGGCGTGACGAATGGTCGCCCACCGAGTTGGAGCGCTTTGGCCAGCATCTGGCCGGGTGCGCCGCATGCCGCCGGGTGGAGGCCCACTATCGCGACGTTGGCGAAAGCGTGCGCCAGTTGCCATCCATCACGCCGCCGCCCTCCTTGCGCGCCAACGTGTTCGCCGCCATCGCCGCCGAGGAGGCGCGCAAGACCTCTTCGCTGGTTGCCATGACCCGCGACGAAACGCAGCCGCGCCTTGTCGCCGTGCGTTCGGTCGCCACGGGGGGGTCGTCACGTCGCCCACTGGTATTGGGCACCCCCGCCGCCATTGCCGTCGCCGCGCTCCTGCTCGTTGGATTGGTGACCGCGCGCTTTCTACCAGCGCTGGCACACGGCGGACTGTCGTCGCTGGCCGCGAGCCTCTCGGGCGCCGCGCCAGCGAGTCTGTCGAATGCTCCGTTGTTGCTTATCAATCAATACGCCGTCGCACCCAGCGCGGGACACGTGCAAGCCGCGCTCGCGTCGGGCGCATGGGTCGCATACGTCGCGACGACCGCCAACGGCGACTCGATGCTTTACGTCACCAGCCGGTCCAGCCGGCATACGCTGGCCTTGCTGCCCGCGCCACAATCCACGCGCATCACGCTGCGTGGCATGTCAGACCAGTGGGTGATCTGGCAGTCTGGCGCGAACCTCGCCGCTGGTCCTTGGACCCTGCTGGCCTCGC
>DASYGC010000443.1:0-6866 GCA_036000225.1 Ktedonobacterales bacterium
CGCCGACCGGCAATATCTCCGCCGCCGCTGAACATACCGTCGCACTGCTGATGGCGCTAGCACGCCACATTCCGGCGGCGCAGGCATCGCTGCGGTCGGGGCGTTGGGACCGCGCGCGGTATGTCGGCGTAGAGTTACGCGGCAAGACACTGGGGATTGTCGGGCTAGGCAAGGTGGGCGCCGAGGTGGCACGCCGCACAGGCGAAGGTGGACTGGGCATGCGGTTGATCGCCGCCGATCCCTACGCGTCGCCCGAGCACGCGCGCAAACTGAACGCCGAGCTGGTCTCGCTCGAAGACTTGTTGCCCGTGGCCGATTTCATCACAGTCCACACGTCATTGACCGCTGGGACGCGGGGCCTGCTGGGCGCGGCGGAACTGGCCCGGCTGAAGCCCGGCGCGCGCATCATCAATTGCGCGCGTGGTGGCGTGGTAGATGAGGCGGCGCTGCTCGCGGCGCTGGAGAGCGGTCAGGTTGCGGGCGCCGCGCTCGATGTCTTCAGCGTGGAGCCGCCGTTCAACGATGCGATGTTGAAGCGGCTCATCGAACACCCTGCCGTTGTCGCCACGCCGCATCTGGGCGCCTCGACCGCGGAAGCGCAGGTGAGCGTGGCGCTGGATGTCGCCGAGCAGGTCGAGGAGGTGCTGCGGGGAGGGGTGGCGCGTGCCGCGGTCAATGCGCCACTGATCCTCCCCGAAACACTCAGGGCGCTGGAGCCCTGGATGAAGCTGGTGGAGAAGGTAGGCCGGCTCTATACGCAACTGCACCCTGGCCCGCTGCACCGCGCCGAACTGAACATCAGCGGCGAGATCGCCGAATACGACACCCGTCCCTTAATGGCCGCGCTCATCAAAGGTCTGCTGGAATCCGTGTCGGAGGCGCATGTCAACCTGGTCAACGCGCCGCTGCTGGCCAGAGAGTGGGGGCTGGAGATCACGGAGAGTCGCAACACCGTGGTCGAGCAGTATGCCAATCTCGTGACGCTCCGCGTGAGCGCCGACGGTAAGGAAGCGCCCACGGGCGTGCTGGCGGTGACGCGCACCTGGGGTGAGGAGCGGGTGGTGCGCGTGGACCGCTACGCCACCGATTTCGTGCCACAGGGCTATGTGCTCATGTGCCGCAATGTGGATCGTCCTGGCATGATCGGCCGGGTCGGAACGGTGCTGGGCGATGCGGGAGTGAACATCGCGCACATGGATGTCGGACCGTTGGCGGGCGCCATCGCCGGCCGCGAACGTCGGCCGGGTGGTGAGGCGTTGATGATCCTCGCGCTCGATAGCCCCGTGCCGCCCGACGCCCTGGAACGGATCCAGCGGATGCCCGACATCACGGGCACGACGGTCCTGGTGCTCTGACGCCTGTTTCACCCTCGACTCGCTTTGAGATTGCTCGCTATGACTCGTTTGCCCCCCCTCGATACCCCAAATCTCCTATGTCCAGGCGTGTGAGGAATACAGGTTGTGGTGGCAAAGTCCCAGCAAAGGACGCTCATTGCCCAGTTGCCGGCTCAGAGAGCGGATCCCACCAATGGGGTATCTGGCCCACGCGGCACCCAGTTGGGCTATGCCGCGCGGCGTCACGGTCGCTTGTACAGAGGCGAACTGCTCCGCCAAGGTCGGCTTCGCGCGGGCGGAAAATAGACCGCCTTGTGTGTTGACAGCCGGTCGCTGGTTCGCTAGGATAGCCAGGTTGGCCTAGCACATGCCGACGCGATCACCAGATCATTGAGGAGGGATTGCCATGTTCTGGCGGCGCGACAAGCACGTACTCGTGGCATGGGAACCAGTCACCGCCATTCGTGCTGACGCGGCGATGAGTGCGGTTGAAC
This sequence comes from Ktedonobacterales bacterium, assembly GCA_036000225.1. Classification (GTDB taxonomy): domain Bacteria; phylum Chloroflexota; class Ktedonobacteria; order Ktedonobacterales; family JADMIN01; genus DASYGC01. The sequence continues at coordinate 1,829 of DASYGC010000443.1, forward strand.
CAGAGATACCAGAACTAGTGGCCGTGCCCATCAAAACCACCGGAGACGATCGGCACGCGACAGCGCTGACGCGTGTGGCGCCTGGAGCATTCGACCCGCCAACCGCGGCACTCGCGCCCGGTATGTCCGAGGGCAACGTAGTGGACGCGTCTGCTGAGCTGGACGTAACTCCGACTGATGAGCTGGGCGTAACGTATGAAGTGTTTGTGAGCTACGAATCGGCCGAACTGACCGCGGCGGTTGGTCAACCCGCCAGCGCTCCTTCCCTCGCGGGTGATCTAGCGACAGCACAATCCCCTTGCGCCCTGCCAGCGCAGGTCAACCGTAGTCAGGATCACGATCAGCTCTACGCGCGCAACTGGGCATTCATTGATGCTGACTTGCAGGCGCGGCTGGCCACCGCGACGTTATTCACCGCCGGGACCGGGCTCGGCAGCCTGGTGGCGACACTGGCGGTGCGCACCGGATTCCAGCGATTCATCCTGGCGGACGGCGACCAGGTCGAATTCGCCAACCTGAATCGCCAGGCCTTTGACCTTGACCAACTGGGCCACAACAAAGCGATATCAACCGCCGAGCAGATTCGACGCATCCAGCCGCAAGCCGAAATCGAGATCATCCCACGGTTTGTGGATGAGTCAGACTTCCCAGGACTCATCGCGCGCTCGGACATCATCGTCAATACCATTGATTTCAGCAGCCCGGCATTTGTCGCGCTGAATCGGCTCGCGCACGCTGCCGCAAAGTCCGTGCTCTTTCCATTCAATCTCGGATGGGGCGGCGCACTGCTCGTTTTCACGCCCGAGTCGGCAACACTCGACGAATTCGCTGGCATTGACCCAACCGCTCCCTTCACACAGGAAGTGGTGACGCGTCTCATTCTGAGCGTGATTCAGCGCATCCCTGGTGGACCCCCGTCGTATTTCAATGAGTTGCTGGCCCGCTATGCGGCGCGCACACCCGAGACGTGGCCCTACGATCCGCAACTGGGAGTAGGGACTCACATGACCGCGAGTCTGGTGGTCCAGGCCGCCGTTTCATTGCTCGCGGGCTGGCCCATCCGCATAGCGCCGGAGGTCGCCTGGTGTGACGCGCGCGCCGCTATGTCTGCGTTCGATTCCGCTTCACCCGACCCGGGTGTGGGGGCAGGTGTCGCTATGCGGTCACCTTAGGATCGTACAGAACGCTCTGCTTGGTTGTCCGACGGTTCCTTTCAGGAGTTGGCGTGATGGAGTAATCAGTACGACCGCCGACGCATGTGTGCCTGTTGAGTCTATTCTACTGACTGAAAACCACCAATGTAAGGACGAGAGGTCATGGGAAGGGTCACCGGACGACCACGCATATCGAGCCGAGTTTCATCAAGCGCCACACCTGAGCGCCACGCCGACAACGCGCCAGCGGCGAGTGTATTGGAAGCGTCGCGAATTGCCAGCCGAGTACTTGATTTCCTTCACTTGATCGAACCTGCTGGTCCAGGCCGGATCTTGCTGGTGGATCCACCCACACCACTGCTGGCTCAGACCTTACGCGCGGCGGGATTCACTGGCGAGATAGTCGCCTTGGTTCTCCGACCACACGCGTTACTCTGCGTATCTGGTGGCCTGTATACCCAGCGATTCGAAGGAGACTGGCCCGCACTCTTCGGCCACCCCAAACGCGGTAGCGTAGGCGGCGGAGCGCCCGCGGCAACTGGGAGTGCATTGGCGCCCGCCGCACTGCGTGGGTTCGATGTTGTCCTGGTCTGTGATGTCCTGGATCGCCTCTCAGCGGCGGCCATGCGTGCGCGAATGACGAGTGTCGTTCAGACGATCGCGCCGCGCGGAATCCTACTGGTGAGCCAGCGCGCGGGCCACCGTGTCGGTGGGAAAGCAATCAGCCACCCGTCTTCCGCCACGGCATTACTGGCGCGGCTCGAATCGCTGTTGGTAGATCAGGGCGCTGTCCTGGTAGCTGACGCGGAAGAGGGAATCGGCGACGGACGTCTGCTCGTGAGCTTTCAGAAACAAGGCTTCGATGAGGCGCGTCGTATTGGACTCATTCGCCGCGTCACGTTCGATACCCTCACGACAGACATCACGTTGCGGTCCAACCTGATAAGCGTCTATCGTGAGACATTCGGCGGGGAAGAGTGGCGCGAGTGGACGCGGTGTTCACGACGGGGGTGTGAGCGTCATTATAGCCAGGCTGAAACCGATGATCTCGATCCACCGGGCCGATGTCAATGCGGCTGGCGTGGTCCGCTCAAGCCATTTCATACGCCGGAGGCGGTTCACGCCAAGCTCGCCGCTGAACTGGCGAAGCCGGTGAGCAGTTGCTGCTATCTCCGGCTGGACAACGAACGGGTGGGAGGCTTTTCCTGGGGCTATGTAACAAGCGCGGATGCGGCTGTTCGCACGCTCGTTGCTGAACCCGAGATCCAGTTCGTTTTGGGTGGGCGGATGCGCGGTCTGCTGGCGAGTGCGGATGTGCCGGACGGCCCATCCGCTATCTATTATCATTCAGAACTCGGTGTGCCACAGCGCGGACGCAGTTTGAGCCTGTTGCGCGCAATGCTGCAGCGTAGCTTACATTTCGCGTATGAGCTTGGCGCGCGGTTCGTGGTGTCGCGCACGTCGCGACAATCTCACATCTACCCGATTGTCGTTGGCCTTGGCATGCGGGAGCTGTTCAGTTACACCGACACGGCAGGCACGCTGGCGCCGATAGCGTACAATGCGAAGGCGATCACCGGCCCCCGCAATGTAGGTGCTGATGATCGGGTGGTACTGGGCGGTGCGCTTCAACCAATCTTGCGGATCTTCATGACCAGCTCGGATCGAGGATTGGCAGTGCGGATTGCCCACACCTTGCGGCAGCGCCGAAACGTGGCCGAAGTCGATCGCTTGTCAGGCGCGGAGACCAGTCCACACGGGGGGATGCTGTAACGAAAACAGAGAAGGCAGAGAGGGAACGAATGACATGAGCATGTACCGAGATCAGCCACCGGAACAATGGGGCGACGAGCCAGAATCCCCCTTTCAGAGGGTCAACTGGTGGCTGCGCCTCACCAGTTCTGGATGGGATCATCCGCAGCGAACTATCGAGCAGCGTGAGCTCGCTCGTCGCAGCCGGCTGGCCTCGTGGATCATACTGGGTCTGCTGGTCATGATCATCGCGTTGATCCCTGGAGGCTTTTCGACTCCGTCGACACTGATTGTCCTTGGCATTGTCGCGCTTGTGCTGCTCGTCGCGGCGGTGCTCAATCGCTTTGGACTGGTGAACGTTGCCGGCTCGCTGCTCGTCCTCATGGTAATTGGCGGCGTGTTTGGCTCCATAACAGGGGCCTCAGCCGATACCATAACTGGTGCCCAGGCCGGTGCGCTCGGCCTGATCTATCTTCCCGCGTGGGATTTGTTGGTGATTGCGGTGATCGTGGGTGCGTCCATTTTGCCGCGCTCGGCGGCATTCGTGATCGCGGCGGTGAATTCTGTACTCATCTACGCGGATATCTTCTTCCAAGCGCCCGCCAGTGATCTTCAACGATACATTGGTGGCGAAGGCATTCTTCCATTGATCGCCCGTCCCGTGGCGCTGCAACTCATTGTCGCGGTGGTGGCCTACCTCTGGGTGCGTGGCACCGACCAGGCGATCCGCCGCGCCGACCGCGCCGAGGAAATCGCCGCCATGGAACACCGCCTGTTGGAACAGAAGCGCCAGCTCGAATATGGCATTGATCAGATTCTGCAGACGCATGTGCGCGTCGCCAATGGCGACTTCGGCGCCCGGGCGCCCCTGACACAGGACAACGTGCTCTTTCAGATCGGCTCCTCACTCAATAATCTGCTGAACCGCCTGGGACGGGCGGCGCAGTCCGAATACGTCATGAAGCGCACAGTTGACGAAATCCATCGCCTGCGTGATTCTCTGCAAGCGGCACGCTCCGGACGCAAGCCGCTCTGGCCAGCGCCCAGCGGGACTCCAGTGGATATGTTACTCGATGTGATCGCGGGTCCGGCCCGTGGACCCGCGATCCAGCCCCCAGGCTCGCCGGGTATGCAAGGCATACAGGGCAATGGCGCACCACCGCAGTTCGGTAGCACCAGTGGTCCCCTCCAGCCCCCCACTTCTTCGCGGTTGGGCGGATACGGACCATACTCGGGACCGCAAGACCCGCGGCGACCGGGCGGTTACTATCCTGGCCAACCTGGGGCCTCCTCGGGTCCACAAGGCCCAACCGGCTACGGAGCGGGCCAGCCGGGACAAACCGGGCAGTTTTCCGGCCCGTTGGGCGGCAATGCTTCTGGGCAGCCAGTCCACCCTCCCAGCACTGCCGGATTGAACCCAGATGGCCAGCGCAACCAGCCATCTGGCGCCGATGGATTCCCGGCGCGTGGACCAAACTCATTTCCCCCGACGCCCCAGCCACCCAACTCCTGGGACATGCCACCATTGCCCGATCTCGCCGACGACAACGCCAACGGTGGCTAAGCTCACGACTGGCAACGCATCCTCTCCGCCAGGTTTAGCGGTCTGGCGGGGCACTTTGGGACTTCGCCGGGCAGTCATGCTACAATTTCAAGAGCATCAGGTGCGGCTCAGGTTTTCGATGCGCTCCAAAACGCCATCTGATCCTTCGGGCCGCTCCCACGTGTAGCACGATGTGTCCGTACAATCCCCCTCGACCTCTGCCGTGGGAGTTGTCTCCGAGAGGGTGCGCCTGTGACCGCTGATTCGTCCGCTTTTGCCAGCCAAAACACTGACCACCCGGCCGGCCAATACACGCACCGTGTCGCGCTTGACTCGATCGAGGCGGTGCAGCGCGCGATGGGTGACCAGCAGTATGTCGCCGACCGTGGTCTGGCCACCGCCGTCTTTCTGGCGCTCAAGCGTAACAAGCCGCTCCTGCTCGAAGGCGAGCCAGGTGTCGGGAAAACCGAGGTGGCACAAGTGCTGAGTGCGATGCTCGAAACACGCCTCATTCGGTTGCAATGTTACGAGGGTATCGACCTCTCCACCGCGGTCTACGAATGGAACTATGCGCGCCAGCTGCTCGCGA
>DASYGC010000444.1:0-3189 GCA_036000225.1 Ktedonobacterales bacterium
GATCCCGGCATGGCCTTCGGCACCGGCCTGCACCCCACCACGCGCACGTGTCTCACGCTGATCGAGGCCCTGCTGCGCCCAGGCGACCGTGTGCTGGACGTGGGCACCGGCTCGGGCATCCTGGCGCTGGCCGCGCTCAAGCTGGGCGCCGCCAGCGTGCTCGGCCTGGATGTCAGCGATGTCGCCGTCGCCGCGGCGCGCGCCAACGCCGCGGCCAACGCCGTCGCCGCGCGCTTCACCGTGCGCCTCGCGACCCTGGAGGGCGCGGCCGGCGAGCCCTATCTGCCCCTGCCACCCGGCCTGGTCACCCTCGGCGCCGAGATCGGCACGTTCGATCTGGTGCTGGCCAACATCATCGCCCGGGTCATTGCCCAATTGGCGCCCGCCCTGCTGCGCGCGGTGCGCCCAGGCGGCCAGCTGATCGCCAGCGGCATCATCGCCGAGCGCCAGGCCGAAGCTGAGGATGCTCTGATCGCCGCGGGCCTCACCGATCTCCGCCATGAGCAAGAGGGCGATTGGGTGACGCTGTCTGGCACGCGCTCGTGAGCGATCGCGTCTTTACAGCCGCGCGGTCGTGTGCTAGAATCGTGCCACCGCACGGCTGCCTGCCGCCCGCCGCCTGCCCACCTGACTTGCGACGTTGCTGGCCAGCGGACCAGTCCCGCGGCCAGCGTACCGCGCGCAGCCGCTCTGGCCCTCGTGATCCGCCGCGTCACCGCGCACGGGTATAGCGCAGCGTCGCTCTGGTCCTCATGCTACGGTGTAGCGGACACCTTCACACCCACCAGCGCCCGCTCGGCGGCGCAAACGCGAACAGGAGAACCACCGATGCCACTCGAACCCTTCGATGAGTATAAGCTGTTTGTGGAAGATACCGGCCGCACCAGCGATCGCCGGCAGACGGTCAACAACATCTATCTCTCCGTCAATTCAGTGCTGCTGGGCGCGGTTGCCATCCTGGTACAGCAGGGACAGTTGCGCAGCTTCCTCTTCTTGGTAGTCGAAATCTTCATCGCCATCGCCGGCTACTTTATCTGCAATGATTGGCGCAAACTCATCACGCAGTATCGCAAGTTGCTGGCGTTTCGGTTTGAACAGTTGCGCGGGCTGGAGGCGACGATGCCTGGCTCGACAAAGATGTATAGCAAGGAGTCCGAATACAAGCCGCTCGGCTTCGCTGGCGACAAGCAGGGATTCTTCTCCATCGAGATCAAGCTTCCGACCATTTTTCAGGTGCTGTACGTCGCGGGCACCATCCTGTTTGTCGCGGTCACGGTTTTGCAGCGTCTCGGCTACGTGACGCAACTGGAGCAGTGGTTCTTCGCCCTGTTTGGCCGCTAAACGCCGCATGTGATCCAGCCACGCGCGTGGCTCCGCCTGACCTCCGCCCGGTGCGTGCCAGGCGCCAGCCAGCCATCGTCCTGTGGTACACTGGCCCCGTAGCGTCGCTCTCCGCAGAGACCGCGTGTGTTGCGGCGTGTGCCGCGGGAGACTCCACCATGCCGTCAACCGACTCCACGTCCGCGCTCAGCTTGACCCACCTCTCGCGTCCACCCAGCGCCAGCCAGCCCGGCCAGCCGCCCTTGCTCGTCCTGTTGCACGGTGTGGGCAGCAACGAACGCGACCTGTTCAGCTTCGCCGCCGCGCTCGATCCGCGCTTCCACGTGGTCAGCGTCCGCGCGCCGCTCGTTCGCGGTCCTGATAGCTTCGCCTGGTTTGATGTACAATTCCTGCCCAACGGCTTCGCCATCAGTGCCGACCACCTGCGTGCCAGCCGCGAGCGGATGGTCCAGTTCGTCGGCGAAGCGGTGGCCGCCTACCATGCCGATCCAGCACGCGTGTATCTGCTCGGCTTCAGCCAGGGCGCCATCATGTCACTGGCCACCGCGCTGTCCTCCCCCGCGTTGGTCGCGGGCATTGTCGCGCTGAGCGGGCGCATCCCGCCGGAAGTTCGCCCCTCGATCGCGCTACCGGCCGAACTGACCGGACTGCCCATCCTGCTGATCCATGGACAGCGGGACGCCGTGATTCCCCTCAGCTACGCGCATGAGGCGCGTGAACTGCTTGAGACGCTGCCCGTCGCGCTCACCTACCGCGAGTACGACATGGCCCATGAGATCACCGAGCGCGCCCTGGCCGATGTCTCGCGCTGGCTCAGCGCGCGCCTCGATAGCCCGCGCCGCTTGCCGCCATCCGCCGGCTGACCGCCCCGCGCCTGGTTGTGCTCCATGCCCCGTCGCGGAGCAGCGCCCCAACCTTCATCGCCACCATGCTCGCCTCACCGACTTCCAACGGCACAGCCACCCTGGCACTGGACAGCGACCATCCGTACGGCGCATACTCAAGCGCGCACTCAGTGTGGAAAGGATCCTGACACATGCACAGCCGGGTCCGGCTCATCCTCCTCGTCTGCACCCTGGTCGCGGTTCTTGCCGCCTGCGCTGGCAGTGCCGGCGGCGCCACCGATAGCAGCGGCGCGTTTCCGTCCACCGCGAACCATCCGCAGCCCCAGGAGGAAACCTTCCAGGGCTGCCCACCCGGTGGCGACGGCGGCGATCACGATCTGAACATGCTGAAGAACCGCATCGACAACGGCGATAATGGGCAGTTCCAGGATGTCGCGCTCAGCGACCTGTTGCAATTGACCTGGCCGCAAAGTGTCGAGCGCGCGCAGCGAGCGAACTGGTCGTCAGGTGATCTGGCGACCATCCAGCAGACCGAGGGCGTCGCGATCCGCACCACCGGCTATCTGGTGGGGGTCCGCCACGAGGGCACGGAATCCACCAACTGCCACTCCACCGACTATCGCGACTTCCATATGTGGCTGGTTGTCAACTCCACGGACACCCGGGCTTCGTCCATGGTCGTCGAAGTCGCGCCACGTGTGCGCGACATGCGCCCCGGCTGGGACGACTCGACGCTGATGGGTCTCGTGGGCCAGCAGGTGCGCATCAGCGGCTGGCTGATGTTCGACCAGGAGCACCCCGAGCAGTTGGGCAAGACGCGCGCAACCCTGTGGGAGATCCACCCGATCATCCACATCGAGGTCAACCAGGGCGGCGGCTGGACCAGCATTGACGGTTGATACCAAATCGCGTAGTGGCGATGCTGCGCTACGGATGTACGCCCTCTGGTTCTCGTGATCCGTAGGGGCGTACGGATGTACGCCCTCTGGTTCTCGTGGAGGCA
>DASYGC010000445.1:0-2815 GCA_036000225.1 Ktedonobacterales bacterium
TTCTTCGATTTCGATTACAGTGGCAATGGCTGGCGCGCCTATGATCTCGCGGCGTTTCTGATGCACGCGCGCAAAGCGGAGAACGCCGAAGCGGTCTGGCTGGCGTACATCCGCGGCTATCTGGAGCGCCGCACCCTGGGCGAGGCCGATCGCGCGGCGATTCCGCTCTTCCTGGCCGCGCGCTATTACTGGGGCATGGGCATCCGTCCCGCCAATGCGGGCTTTGCTATCGGCACGGTGCTCGATGATACCTACCTCGACCGGATGGTGGCGTATCTGCGCCAGTGGGAGGCCGAGCGCATCCCCGATTAGCCTCTGACGAGCAGGATGGCCCAGGGCGCGTGGTCGAGGACGAAGCGGGCCACGTGGCCCACCGAGTGGGGACCGGGGGGGGCGCGGGGCCATCCGCGCGGCGCGCGCACAGCGCGATCAGCGACGCCGGCCACTCGCGCGCGAGGCGCACGATCTCCTGTTCGGGCCGGCCAGCGAGCAGCAGCGCTTCGGCGGGCGGCGCCGCGCTGGTGGTGGGTGCGCCAGACGGCGACCGGGCGGCGAGCAGCTGCGCCAGACGGGCGCTGGCCTCGCGCAGGGTCTCCTCGCCGCGCTCGCGCGCGGCGGCATCCAGCTGCGCTTGCCAGCCGGACCCCAGCCCGGAACGCCCTACGTAGCGGTCGCGAAAGAACCCCGCCTGCTCGGCGTGCCCGCTATCGAGCACGTGCACCAGCCGCACCGGGGCGTCCGCCACGTGCGCCAGCTCCAGGGTGGTGGCGAGCAGGTGCTCGGTGCTGGTGCCATCCAAACAGAGCAATAGGCGCATGGTTGGTGCCCTCCGTTCCTCGTGGCAGACGGCCACATCATACCAAGTTTGGGCGGTTTGCGTCAGGAGACCGCGGGCGACCGTACGGTGCTGCTTTCGACCCATATCGTCGAAGACATTGCGCAGACGTGTCCGCGACTGGCGGTGCTCAACCAGGGCCGGGCACTGTTCCGTGGCACGCTGTCCGCGCTGGTGGACGCCGCGCAGGGCAAGGTCTGGACGCTCACCACGCCAGCCGATACCCGGCTGGCCGCTGAGTTGACCGTCATCTCGACCAGACGTATCGCCGCTGGCGTGCGGTACCGCGTCGTGGCCGAGCGTACACCCGTCATGCCTGGCGCTCGCATCGAGCCCGCCCAGCCGACGCTGGAGGAGAGTTATGTGTGGCTCATGCGCGACCGCGGCGCGCCCCACGCGTCGCTCAGCGTTTCCACCGCTCGGTGATGGATCGAGACCGTCGCGTGGAAGTCATCACAGCGCCAGCACGCCCCACATCACCAGCGCGCCGGCCGCCAGCATGATCGGCGCGACGAGGGTGCCGACCTTGAAGTAGTCCAGCGCCGACACCGTGACGCCGCGCCGGCGCAGCAGGAGCAGCCACAGGATGGTGGCCAGCGAGCCAACCGTGGTGATGTTCGGGCCGAGGTCGCAGCCCAGTATCGTGCCGCCGATCAAGCCCAGGCGCGCGCTGGGCGCCACGCTGCCGAAGTGCTGCACGGTGGTGGTCATCACCAGCGCCATGGGCACGTTGTTGATGATGTTCGCGCCGATGGCCGCGCCAAACGTGCTCACCAGAATGGCGCCCAGCGTGCCAGTGCCGCCGCCGTGCGTGCCCAGCGCGGCCAGATGGCGCAGACCCGTGGCGAAGGCGGTCGTCGGGCCCACCTGCTCGATGCCCAGCACGACGACGAACATGCCGCCGACAAAGCCGAAGATCGGCCACGAGATCTCACGCGCCACCGCCGCGGGCTGGCTCACGCGCCAGTGCAGCGCGCCGCCCAGCAGCAGCGCCGCGCCGCCCAGCGCCACCGGCGAGAGCGGCGCGCGCACGGCGGCGGCCACGATGTAGCCGGTGGCGACCAACCCTAGCACGCCACAGACATAGCGAAAGTAGGCCGGGTGCCGGGAGGCCCGCGCCAGCGTGCCGAGCTGTTGGGAGTCGAACCGGCCGCGCAACTGGCGGCGAAAGAGCAGCAGAAACAGGCCGATGTTCAGGCCGATGACGACCAGACTCGGCAGCAACAAGAGGCGGAAGAAATCGAGCAGGCTCAGGCGGAAGGTGCTGAGCACCAGAATGTTGATGGGGTTGCTCACCGGCAGCACAAACGAGGCGGTGTCGGCGATGAAGGTGCAGGCGAACATGAAAGGCAGCGCCTCCACGCGCAGACGCGTCACCAGGGCGTAGACGATCGGCGTCAGGATCAGTGCGGTGGCGTCGTTGGAGAAGAGTGTCGAGATGAGCACACCGACGACCAGCACGTTGAGAAAGAGGCGGCGCTCATCGCCTCCGGCCAGCCGCGCGGCCAGGGTGGCGGCCCAGTCGAAGAAGCCCGAACACTCGACCAGCGCGGCGATGGCCATCAGGCCGAGATAGAAGCCGACGACATCCCAGTTGCGCGCGAGCACCGTGAGCGCCTGGCCCGGCGACACGATCCCCAGCACGAGCATCGCCACGGCCCCGCCCAGGGCGGCGATGGCTTCGTTCAGGCGGCGCGGGCGGAACAGAATCAGTCCGAGGGTGACCAGCGCGATCGCGATCGCGGCCACGAGCCGCCAGGGAACGCCGAGGAGCATGGCGACCTTTCACCGATTCACCGCTAGAACGGCAAGTTTTGCGGTTGAATCCAGAGCCATGAAGATTTCACGCACCAACCATCCAACAGCGCAGGGGCAATCATCGCTAGTATGGTGCCAGCCTGCTCATTACCTCGCTTTGCGGATTAGCGAAGCGTCTCGTGGAATGCAAATCCACGAGCCTGCTTATGCTCCCACGCCCCC
>DASYGC010000446.1:0-3031 GCA_036000225.1 Ktedonobacterales bacterium
GCGGATCATTCCTTCAGCGGTGGCGCGATCGAGCTCACCGACCAGTTCGGTCAGGCGCTCTTTGAGCAGCGCGCGCGCGCGAAACAGATGCGTCTTGACGGTCCCGATAGGCACGCGCAAGATCACGGCGATCTCTTCGTAGCTCATATCCTGCAGATGCCGCAGGTCGAGCACGACCTCATACTTCGGGGGCAGTTTGGCAATTTCGGCGCGCACGACATCGCACAGGTCGCGAATGGCCGTCTGCGCATGCTGCTCGCTCAGTCGCACGGCGGGCCGGTCGGCGCGCGCGGTCGCGCCAGCCAGTTCCGCATGGGTCTGTGTCGCGCGCCGCTGCCGCTCCACCACCTTCAGGCAATGGTGATAGGTGATGCGATACAGCCAGGTCGCCAGACGTGCCTCACCGCGAAACGCGCGCAAGTGCTGCCAGGCGGCCAGGAAGACCTCTTGTGTGGCCTCGACGGCGTCGTCTTCGTCGTGGAGCATCTGTAGCGCGAGCGTATAGATCTGGCGCTGGTGTGCGCGCACCAGGTCGGCGAATGCCTGCTGATCGCCGGCGCGCGCGCGCGCGACCAGTTCGATCTCCTCCCGCGGAACCGTCGCCAGCGGCGTCCCAGCCAGGGGTTGCGCATCCGCCGACGCCAGCGCCTCGGGCGCCGATGCTCCCGTGCCCGCCGCGCCAAAACGATCGAAGAGACCCTTAACGTTCATCTGCTCTTTGCTCTCCGCCCTACCACACGAACCACCCCAGCGTGAAACTTGTTTCGCCGCCACTGGCTCATACAATATCATACACTGCAACCCGCTTTCGCCGCACGCAGGCTCTGGTGACTCAGGTACTCGAGCGACGTATCGCACAATACATGCCGGGCGGCTTCCCGTCGCTTCCAGGCTGGTACCACCCGCGTCACCGGCTGGAAGTGGACGACCAAATCAGAGGGATAAAGAGGCTACGCCGATGACTGCTGTGGAGATTGTGGGCCTCGAATGGCTGGGTTCTCTGGCGATCTTTCTGGCTTTCATTCTGTTGATCCGCTATCTGGATCATCGCGAGCGGATGGCGATGATCGCTCGCGGCCTGATGCCGGAGCGCCTGCTCAATCCGGTGCGCCGCGTGGGCTCGGCGGCGCTGCGCGGGGGCCTGATCACCGCGATGGTGGGAGTTGCGGTTACCCTGGCGCTGTATGCGCTGGGCTACTTGCTGCCGTCGCCCTTTAGCGCCGTGCCGGGCAAACTCGGACCATGGCTGTTACCCGGACTGATCCCGTTGGGCGTGGGCGCGGCGCTGGTGGCCAGCCACTACCTCGCGCCGCCGCCAACCAGCGCGCGTGCGCGCGACGAGGCGCCCTCCGCGAGTGGCACACCGCCACTGGATGACGAGGCGAGCGACCCCCGCGAGCGCGTCATCAGTTGGCGCCTCTTTGGTCGCGTTCACCCCCGGCTCGTCGAGCCGAGCGACACCGAGACTGAGCGCACGGAACACAATGTCTGATGCGCTGGGTTGGCTTGATACGGATAGGCTTGATGCGCCCCACCCACAAGTCCCGCCTCTGGCCGCTCCCTTTTGACGCCGCCGGGATGGCATGTTACACTCGCGGACGACAGCCGCATACCCTCAGCCGTCTAGGCCATCCGTGTGAGGAGACCGCCGTTGACCGCGATTTGTATTGCCAACAACAAGGGCGGCGTGGGAAAAACCACCACCGCCGTCAACCTGGCCGCGGGTCTGGCGCGCCTGGGGCAGCGTGTCTTGCTCGTCGACGTGGACGGGCAGGCGAACGCGACCTATGCCTTGACGGGCCGGGTGCATCCAGTGCCCTCGCTCTACGATGTGCTGGTGGGCGAGCGCAAGCTGGAGACCATCATCTGGCAGACCAACGAAGAAGGGGTCTGGCTCGTCCCCGCCGATGGCCGGCTGCAGAACGCCGATGTGGAGCTGGCGGCGCGCCCTGGCCGCGAGTGGCGCCTGGCGCGCGCGCTCCAGGGCCAGGAGTACGACTATATCATCCTCGACACACCGCCCTCGCTTGGCCTGCTCACCCAGAACGCGCTGGCCGCCGCCAGCCGCGTGCTGATCCCCATCTCGCTGACCGAGTTCAGCCTGATCGGCATGGACAAACTGGATGCGACCATCCAGGACCTGCGCGAGCAATTGGACCTTGCCGATCTGGAGATCGCCGGGGTGGTGGCGACCTTCTACGAGGACACGACGACCGCGCGCGAAACATGGGGCATCCTGGAGAAGAAATTCGAAGGACACCTGCTGGAGACCCGTATCCCCAAGAATCTGGACCTGGAAAAGGCGCATCGTGAAAATGAGAGCGTGTTGAGCTTCGCGCCGCAGAGTAGCGGCGGTCAGGCCTATGCCCAGCTTGCCAGAGAGGTGAAGCGCCTTGTCCCAGCGTACCCGCGGCCATACGACCGACGCCGCCAGTCGCAGCCCTCGCGCGGCTAGCGTCGCGGCCAGGGGTAAAGCGACCCAGCGGCCAGCACCCTCAGACGCGCCGGCGGCCAGCGCGCCGCCGCCCGCGGCGTCTGCGCGCGATGTCGCCGATCAGCACGCGTTGGATCCGGCGCTCATCGCGCGCACGCTGCGCGCGGTGGCGGATGAGTTGGAACGCGATCCCGCGCTGGCACACCGCGTCGCATCGGGCGCGGGTCGCGCGCTCTCCACCGCAATGGCGGAGTCGCCCAGTGATGCGCTGGTTGCCGAGGAGGGTGCGCCAGTATCGAACAGGCGGCAGGGAAGCGGCCGCCCATTTCGCCCCCGCCTGGTGACTGGGGCGGCCGCTGATCTGGGTATGGGCATTCCGGACCCCTTCGCGCTCCAGGCGCAGCGCGGGCCGGCGGGGCTGCGGGCCGTGCTGGATGAGCTACGCCTGGGCACGTTACGCGCCATCGTACGCGAGCACCGGCTCGATCCATCTGGCCGTCTATCCCGCCACAACGACGCCGAACGGCTGCGCGACCTGATTCTGGCGGCAACCAACGCGCGGACGTGAGGCAGCGTGAGGCGGGAGCAGATGGTAGT
>DASYGC010000447.1:0-2769 GCA_036000225.1 Ktedonobacterales bacterium
GGGCGCTGGGGATCGAGAGATTCCCCAGCGCCCGACGTACTTTTCCGCCGCGTTGCGCTGTGTGCCATAGTACCGCTTACCGCGGGGCGCATCGTCCGTTGTATTCCACAGAGACCGATGGCGGGAGAGCCTGTGCTGGCGAGCGGCGCATTGTGCGCGCCCGGCGCGGGGATGGTACGCCTCAGCCCAGGTGGAAGCGCACATGACGCCAGTGGATCACGGGCATGACCTCCCCACTCAGCCAGCTCAGCCGGCTGGCCATCCAGGTCCAGATGACTCCGACACGGCACTGATCGCGGCCGCGCTCGACGTGCTGCGCCAGTTGGAGATCACGCCCCTGACACGGCCGCGCGTGCTGGCCGCCGCGCGCGCCCTGGGGACGCAGGTGAGCCTCGATACCTGGTATCGCGCGGCCTGGGCGCTGGAGCACCGCGGCCAGTATGCGCGGCGCGGCGATGGTGAGAGCGAATGGCTCGAGCCAACGGCTGGTGATGCCGCAGCCGACGCCTCAGGCGACGCCGAGGCCGCTGACACGGCGGACCGGGCGGGTGATGCCGCGCCCCTGTCGCCGCGCCTGTTTACCACGCTTGGCACGGAACTGAGTCGTATCCATGATCTGGCGGGCCTGCTCGCGCTGGGGCTTGCCGCCGTCGAAGCCGGCGCGCTGACCGAGGCCGAACGCTGTGTGCGGGCCGCGCTGCAGCTCGACGAGCGGCATGTGGAAGTGAGCCTCACGCTGGCGCGCCTGCTCGCCCTGCGCGGCGAGATCGAGGCCGCGGAGGTTGAATGCCGGCGGGTGCTGCGGCTCGCGCCCGAACAGGTCGAAGCTCATATTCTGCTGGCCAATTGTCTCGACGACCGCGAACAACCGGTGCAGGCCGAGGCCCTCTATCGTCGCGCGCTCGATCTGGCGCCGGAGAATCCAACGGTGCACTTCAATTATGGTGTGCTGCTGATGCGCCTCGAACGCCGCGCCGAGGCCCTGATCCACCTGCGCCGGGCGGTGGAACTGGCCCCCGAGGATGCCGGCATTCTCGCGACCATGGCCACCTCGCTGGCCGATGCTGAGCGCCCCGCCGAGGCCGAACCGCTCTTCCGCCGCGCGCTGGTGCTGGACGAGCGCAATGCCCGCGCTCAGCGCCAGTATGGTCTGCTGCTCGCGCGCCGCGGTCAGTTGGCCGAAGCCGAACCGCACCTGCGGGCGGCGGTGACACTTGATCCCGACGATAGTCCGACGATGCTGCAATTCTGCGCCGTGCTCGACGATCTGGGCCAGCATGGTGAGGCCGAACGCCTCTTCCGCCGGGCCTGCGCGCTCGATCCCGCGCAAGCCGAGGCATACTTCCAGTGGCTGATCCGCCAGGACGAACGCAACACGGGCGCGATGGGGAATCTGGCCCTGCTCTATGCTGGCGCCAATCGCTGGGCCGAGGCCGAGCCAGTGTTGCGGCGCGCCGTGGAACTGGCCCCAGAGGATGTGGGCCTGTTGGCGCTCTATGGCCTGACGCTGCATGCACTGGGGCAGATCGCGCGCGCCGAGGGGATTTTGCGCCATGCCGTGATGCTCGATCCCGACCATAACGCCGCGCGCGGACGCCTGGTGGCGCTGCTGTGGGACGACCACCGCCGTGAGGAAGCCATCGCGCTGCGCCGGGCGGGTCTGGAGCGGGCGCCCACCAGCGCCAGCGCCCATGCTGCGCTGGCGCGCCTGCTGGACGAAACCGAGCAGTCCGCCGAGGCCGAGGGACTCTATCAGCGCGCCATTGAACTGGACCCCAGCGATGCCACTTGCCAGTTGCAGTATGGTTTGTTGCTGGCGCGCCAGGGACGCGCCGCTGCCGCGCTGGCCGCGCACGAGCGGGCGCTGGCCCTGGCGCCCGCGGTGGCCGAGGTCCACGCGCAGTATGCGCTGCTGCTCGCCGATCTGGATCGTGGCACGGAGGCCGAGGCGCACCTGCGCCAGGCGCTGACCCTGGAGCCGCGTTCAGCCGCGGTCGTGGCGCAGCTCGCCAGTTTGCGCGAGCGCGCCGGCTGGAGCGACGAAGCGCAGGCGCTCTACCGGCAGGCGTTGGACCTCGACCCACGCAGCGCGACCGTCGCGCTGCGCATGGGCGACCTGCTGGCGCGGCGGGAGCATCCTGATGAAGCCGAGCCCCTGTTGCGGCGCGCGGTGGAACTGGACCCACGGCAGGCGGCCGCCCATCTGGATCTCGGACAACATCTCGCGCGGCAGGGTCAGCCGCGCGAGGCCGAGGCCGAGCTGCGCCGGGCGGTGGAACTGGCCCCCAACGAAGCAGCGCCACACGCCGCGCTCGCAAGCCTGCTTGACGAGTTGGATCACCTGGCGGAGGCCGAAGCGGCGTTTCAACGCGCCATCGCCATCGATCCACTGGCCAGCGCCCCCCATGTGGACTACGGGGTGATGCTGGCGCGTCGCGAGCGGTGGGAAGGCGCCGAGGCCGAACTGCGCCGGGCGGTGGAACTGGCCCCGCGCGAGGCCGCCCCGCGGATGGAACTGGCGCGTGTGCTCGAGGGCCGCGACCGGCTGGATGCCGCCGCCGAACTGTATCGCCGCGCGGTGGAGCTCGATCCGGCCGGCGCCGAGCGGTTCTTTCGGCGCGATCTGGCCCGCGATCCGGAGGATGTCAGCATTCTCGTGAACCTGGCCAATGTGCTGGCACGCCAGGGACGCGAGGAGGAAGCCGAGCGGCTCTACCAGCGCGCGCTGGCAGAGGACGCCGACGACGATGTGACGCTCATCAATCTGGG
>DASYGC010000448.1:0-1529 GCA_036000225.1 Ktedonobacterales bacterium
GGCGCAGGCTGGGCAGGCGGGTGAGATGTTTGGCATCGGTCACGGCGGCGAGCATGAAGGGCAGCACCGGGGCGCCGGGGTCCTGGCGCGCCATCACCGCGACGATGGTCTCGGCCAGCGGCGAGGGCCAGGGCATCTCGACGGCGGGCAAGCTGTGGTCCACCTCGATGTCCACCAGCCGCGTAAGTTGCGCACCCAGCGCGCCACGCAGCTCGGCGACGAAGCTTTCGGGCGATTGGCCGGGCAGGAAGCGCCCATCCAGCGTGGCGGTCGCCTCGGCGGGGATCACGTTGTTGGCAATGCCCGCCTGCAACTGCGTGGGCGAGACGGTGTTGCGCAGCAGTGGATTGATCTGCCGCGCCAGCGCGCGCAGTGTGGGATTGGCGCCGCGGGCCATGCGCGTGAGCAGGCGCGAGCCGCGCCCTGAATGGCCCAGGCCGGCGAGAAAGTTGCCCTGGGCGCCGCCAGCCAGGTGAGCCAGCCCGCTGAGGAACTCATCCACGGCGCCCACGTGATGGAATGGCAGCGGCTCGGCGACGGCCCGCAGCGCCTCCGCCAGTACCAGAATAGCGTTTTCGGGCAGCGGCATGGCGCCGTGGCCGGCGGGACCGCGCGCGCGCAGACGCAGGCGACACGAGCCTTTTTCGGCGATGCTACACGGGTATGCGCGGCGATTGCTCAGGTAGAGGTTGTAGCCACCGCCCTCGCCAATACAGTAGGTGGCATCCAGCAGCGCTGGCCGGTGCTCAACCAGCCAGCCGGCCCCGACGAAACCGCCCTGCTCCTCATCGGCGGTGGCGGCGAAGATCACATCGCGACGCAGGCGTCCGCTGGCGTGCATCAGGGCGAGCAGGGCGGAGAGGTTCATGGCGACGCTGGCCTTGTGGTCGAGCGTGCCGCGTCCCCAGACACAGCCGTCGGCAAGATCAGCGCCAAAGGGTGGATGCGTCCAGCCATCGGCGGCGCGTGCCGCCACCACATCCAAGTGGGCATGCAGCAGCAGCGCCGGCTCGGGCGATGCCACCCGCGCGCGCAGCCGCGCCACCACGCTGCCGCGCCCGGGAGCCGGCTCGATCACGTCGGCGCCGACCCCCGCCTCGCGCAACACCTGGGCCACATAGCGCGCAGCGAGGGTCTCGTTGCCGGGAGGGTTGCTAGTGTCTATGCGCACCAGCGCGCGCAGATGCTCCACGGTGCCCGCGGCAAGGGCGTCGCTGGGGGTGGCGCTGCTGGTCATGGCGGGGGCCCTCCTGGTAGATGGCTGTTACAGATCAGTATACCTCCAATGTTCGCACGACGCGGCTGATGGGCCACGGGCGCATCTATTCGGCCAACTGGCGCCTCATGAAGATGGCCACCTCGCCGTGTTCGCGGTCGTGATTCGTATAAAGCGAAAGGTCGAGGCCGTCGATGGCGAAGCCTTGCGCGCGATAGAACTGGATCGCCGGCATGTTGGTGGTCTGCGTCTCGCAGACAAGGCAGCGCAGACCATGTGTACGCGCATGAGCGACCATGGTTTCCATCAGCCG
>DASYGC010000449.1:0-2022 GCA_036000225.1 Ktedonobacterales bacterium
CATCCAGCAGATGTCGTCGCCGACCGTCCAGACACGATAGCCCTGCTCCGCCAGTGGCGAGACGAGCATGGCGAGGTTGGTTTTGCCGCAGGCGCTGGGAAAAGCGCCGGCCATGTAGGTGATCTCGCCCGAAGGGTCCTCCAGGCCAAGGATCATCATATGTTCGGCCATCCAGCCTTGCTCGCGCGCGATCCAACTGGCCAGGCGCAGCGAGAGGCACTTCTTGCCCAGCAGCGCATTGCCGCCATATCCCGAATTGATACTCCAGACCAAGCGCTCTTCGGGAAAATGCAGGATGTAGAGCTCGGCGCGGTTGAGGGTGCCGATGGAGTGGAGGCCAGGGAAGAAGTCGTCAGACGAACCGAGGTGATCGAGCGCGACCCGCCCCATGTGGGTCATGATGTACATATTGGCGACGACATACGGACTGTCGGTCACCTCGACGCCGACCTTGGCGTGTGGCGATCCGGGCACGCCCATGAGGTAGGGGATCACATACATGGTGCGGCCGCGCATGGCCCCCGCGAAAAGTGCGCCCACCTTGGCCTTGGCCTCGGCGGGGGCCATCCAGTTATTGGTGGGACCGGCATCTTCCTTCCTCTGGGTGCAGATAAACGTCCGATCCTCAGCGCGCGCGACGTCTTTTGGATCACTGCGGCTGAGGTAGCTGTTGGGAAAGGTGTCGCCGTTCAGTCTGGTCATCGAGCCATCGGCTACCATGCTCTCAACCAGCCGCTGGTACTCGGCGGCGGAGCCGTCGCACCAGACGACGTGATCGGGTCGTGTCATGGCGGCTGCCTGTTCTACCCAGCGTTCCAGTGGCGTCGTAGCGGACATTTCTGACTATTCCTTCTGTGCTGTGCGGAAGGGCGGGGCGAACTCTGGCCCGCCCGAATCATCGATCCATTCTACACCAGCGACGCTGGGGCTTGCCTGGGACCTCTCCCCCTGCCCCCTCCCCGCGCCGGGGAGGGGGTCCAGAGGCAGAGCAGAGGGCGTACATCCGTACGCCCCTACGGAGGCGCGGGGAGGGGGGCAGGGGGTGCCCTCAAGGCGACAGGCATGACCCCGCGGCGGGAGCGAGTGGGGCCGAGGTGCCACTGGTGCGCGGGAGATGGATCTCGTCGGCGGGCGAGAGGGCCACGCTGATGGAGCTATCCTCGGGGTTGATCGCGAGCGGATAGCGGCTGAGGTTGGCGGATGCCGGGCCATCCAGGTAGTTGCCGGCCAGATCGAACGCGGCGCCCTTGGCGCCAGTCTTGAAGCGATCGCAGTCGGGCCGCCACTGGGGCGTGCTGTCGCGGGGCACGCGGTCGTCCAGCGCGAGCCACCAGACGCCGACGGCGCCGTGCAGCGCGCCAGGGCCGAGCGTGGCGATGTCGCTGGGGATGTCAATGTGGACCAGGATCAGGTGTTTGTCCGGCATGAGATAGATGCCGTTGCCCAGCCCGGCCTGATTGCGCAGGGGAAACGGCGACCAGTTGCCGACGGGGTAGAGATCGACGGAGTCGAGATAGGTGAGCGAGCCTTTGTAGGTGGCGCAGCCCGCCAGCAATCCGCTCGCGAGTATGAGCACGAGTGCGGTGGCAAGCGCCGCCCAGGAGGCGCGGCGCGGCGAATCGTGTGCCGTTCCGTCGCCTGGCATGCCGCGCCACCGGCGCGTCAACCCACGCGCCGCGTCCGGCAGTGCCATGGAAAACTTCCTCTCGCGTTTAGGCTTGTGGTATGTCAACGGGCGCCGTTGCTCCAGCCACTCTGGTCGATGGCCTGGAGCAGCGCCGCATTGGAGGGCGTCTTCTCCAGCACGTTGAGCAGTTGGGTGGTCGCCTGCTGTAGCGGCATATCGGCCAGGCGGCGACGCAGGGCGGTGGCGGCGTGCAGCTCGTCGGGTGTCAGCAGCAGTTCTTCGCGGCGGGTGCCCGACTTGACGGCGTCAACCGCGGGGAACATGCGCCGCTGGGCCAGCTCGCGGGAGAGATAGATCTCCATGTTGCCGGTGCCCTTGAACTCCTCGTAGACCAC
>DASYGC010000450.1:0-5483 GCA_036000225.1 Ktedonobacterales bacterium
GTCGCCGATGTGACCTATATCGAGCCGCTCACCGTCGACGTGCTGCGCCGCGTCATCGAACGCGAGCGACCCGATGGACTGCTGGCGACCCTGGGTGGACAGACCGGCCTGAACCTGGCGGTGGCCCTGTCCGACGCCGGCGTGCTCGACACCTTCCATGTACGCCTGCTCGGCACGCCGTTGCACACGATTCGCACCGCCGAGGATCGCGAACTCTTCAAACAACTGTTGCTCGATCTGGGCATGGCCGTGCCCCCCAGCCGGACGGTCACCTCAGTACCCGCCGCGCTGACATTTGCCGGCGAGATCGGCCTGCCGGTGGTCGTGCGGCCCGCCTACACGCTGGGCGGCACCGGTGGCGGCGTCGCGCGCACGATGGAGGAGTTGGCGCGCATTGCCGATGGCGGCCTGCTGGCCAGCCCCATCGGCCAGGTGCTGATCGAGCACTATCTGAGCGGATGGAAAGAAATCGAGTACGAAGTCATCCGCGATAGCTTCGACACATGCATCACCGTCTGCAACATGGAGAACTTCGATCCGCTGGGCATTCATACCGGCGATAGCATCGTCGTCGCGCCCAGTCAGACGCTCTCCGACCGCGAATATCAGATGCTGCGCACCGCATCGATCCGCATCATCCGCGCGCTGGGCGTCGAAGGCGGCTGCAACATTCAGTTCGCCCTCGACCCACGCAGCCTTACCTATTTCGTCATCGAGGTCAACCCACGTGTCAGCCGCAGCTCCGCTCTCGCCTCCAAGGCGACCGGCTATCCGATTGCCCGCGTCGCCGCCAAGATCGCCATTGGGAAGCGGCTCGACGAGATCGCTAACCAGGTCACCGGCAAAACCGTCGCCGCTTTCGAGCCGGCACTCGACTATTGTGTCGTGAAGATTCCTCGCTGGCCATTTGACAAGTTCCCACTCGCCGACCGCGGCCTGGGCACACAGATGAAGGCGACCGGCGAGGTGATGGCGATCGAGCGCGGCTTCGAAGCGGCCTTGCAGAAGGCCATGCGCTCGCTGGAGCTCAAGCCGTCCTATGTGACCGCGGGAGGTGACCTCGACGATGGCGCTGGTGCGTCCAAACAACTCGCGACGCCCCAACTGCCCAACTTCGATCTGGACCCCACCGATGTGCGGCTCTGGCGCGTCTTTGATGCGATTCGCCGCGATGACTCCGACGCGGCGCTACAGACGCTCTATGCGCAGACGGGCATCGATCCCTGGTTCCTGGCCAAACTGCGGGTTATCGTGCGCATGGAGCGGCGTCTGGCGGCCGAGCCACTCGATGCCACACTGCTGCGGCAGGCCAAACGGCTGGGCTTCGCCGACCAGCAGATTGCCAGCCTGAGTACGTGCGTGGCGCCCGCTCTCGGGACGTCCGGCGACGTTCCAGGCAACCTTCCAGGCGAGGGACCGCTCGATATCCGTGCGCTCCGCGCCGCCTGGGGCATTCGGCCCACCTACAAGATGGTCGACACCTGCGCCGCTGAATTTGCCGCCGAGACCCCCTATTTCTACAGCACCTACGAGCAAGAGAACGAAGCGTTTCCGTTGCCTGGTGCCAAGGCGCTCGTGCTGGGCTCTGGCCCCATCCGCATCGGTCAGGGCATCGAGTTCGACTATTGTTCCGTGCGCGCCGCGAGCGCCCTGCGCGCCTCCGGCATTGCCAGCATCATGCTGAATTCCAATCCCGAAACGGTCAGCACCGATTTCGATATGTCAGATCGGTTGTACTTCGAGCCGCTCGATTCCGAAAGCGTGCTGGATGTCCTCGAGAATGAGCGTGCGGACCCCCCTGACCTCCTACGCGGAGGGTCCAGTGCGGGGAATCTACCTCCCGTCGTTGTGCAGTTCGGGGGGCAGACCGCCATCAACCTGGCCGGCGCGCTTGCCGCGACGGGCGTGCCGATCCTGGGCACCGCGGTCGAAAGCATCGACATGGCCGAAGACCGCCACCGCTTCGATGAGTTGCTCGAACGACTGCGCATTCCGCGCCCACGTGGCGCCGGCGTCCGCACCCTCGATGACGCTCTACGCATTGCCAGCGCGATCGGCTATCCCGTGCTGGTGCGCCCTTCGTATGTCCTGGGCGGACGGGCGATGGAGATTGTGCGCACGCCGGAGGCGCTCGCGCGGTATATCAGCCACGTCGTCATTCAGTACGGCGAGCACCCGATCTTGATCGATCGCTATCTCGCCGGGCGTGAGGTCGAGGTCGACGCCCTGTGCGATGGGGTTGATGTCCTGATTCCCGGCATCATGGAGCACATCGAACGCGCGGGCGTGCACTCCGGTGATAGCTTCGCCGTCTACCCGACTCAGAGCTTGCGCCCCGACGAGATTGCCGCCGTGGCGCGCTATACGCGCGCACTGGCACTGGCGCTGGATGTGCGCGGCCTGATGAACGCGCAGTTCGTCGTCACCGACCCGAGCGGAGAGGATGGTCAGCCAGTTGCCCCTGGCGCCAATGTTTTCGTGCTCGAAGTCAATCCACGCGCCTCGCGCACCGTCCCCTTCTTGAGCAAGGTCACCGGGGTGCCGATGGTGCCGCTGGCAATGCGCATCATGCTTGGCCATAGCCTCGCCGAGGAGGGTTTCGCGGGCCATCCAGCTGGCCTGTGGCCCACCCAGCCACTGGTGGCCGTCAAAGCACCGGTCTTCTCCATGTCCAAACTGATCGGCGCCGATACGGCGCTGGGTCCCGAGATGAAGTCTACTGGCGAGGTAATGGGCATCGACCACACCTATCCCGCGGCGCTGCGCAAGGCATTGATTGCCGCCGGACTGCAGCTCTCCAGCGCTGGTGGCACCGCCCTCGTCTCGCTCGCCGATCGCGACAAAGCCGAAGCGCTGCCGATCTTACGCGTGCTGGCCGCGGCGCGTTATACTTTTGTCGCGACCGAAGGCACCGCGAGTTACCTCGCCGCCGCGAATATCCCGGCGCATCCCGTCGGCAAGATTGGTCATGGCGACCCCGCGATCCTCGACCTGATCCGCACACGCCAGGTGCATCTCGTCATCAACACCATCACCGGCGGGCGCGGCCCCATCCGCGAAGGGATTGAGATACAGGATGGCTTCCAGATACGCCGTGCCGCTGTCGAATCGGGCATTCCGTGTCTGACCTCGCTCGATACCGCTCGCGCCATCGCGCAGACGTTGTCGGGCGATTCGAGCTACGCGGTGTTGCCAGTGGAGGAGTATCGGCGTGGCCAGCGATCGAGTGGTGACGTTTAGCGCGCGAACGGCGTGCGTTTCGGCTGTGGGAGTTGTCGCACACCTTCGGAGGTCTACCCATCATGTCTGACGACGGCGCTGCCGCTCCTACCGTACTCCTTGAAATCCGTGAACAGGTTGCCCGGATCACGCTCAATCGGCCCGCCGCCGGCAATGCGCTGAGTTTGGATCTCGCGCGCGATCTGCTGGGTGCCGCGCAACGCTGCAGCGCCGACACGAGCGTCCGCGTGGTCCTCATCACCGGCGCTGGCGCCAACTTCTGTGTCGGCGGCGACCTGAAGAGTTTCAGCGCGCAAGGTGAGCACATGGGCGGGCACATCAAGCAGGTGCTCGAGCATCTGCACCCCGCGATTGCGCTCCTATCTGGCCTCGAAGCGCCGGTGATCGCCGCGGTCAACGGCGCCGCGGCCGGCGCGGGTATGAGCCTTGCCTGCGCTTGCGATCTGGTGCTGGCAGGCGAGTCCGCGCGCTTCACGCTGGCCTACACGCGGGTCGGCCTCTCGCCCGATGGCTCGGCCACCTACTTCCTCCCGCGCCTCGTGGGACTGCGCCGCGCACTCGATCTGGCCTTGACCAACCGGACCCTTACCGCGAACGAAGCGCGGGATTGGGGCATCGTCTCATCGGTGGTGCCCGATGCTGAGCTCCTTGTCGCCGCCGAGCGGCTCGCCGAGCGGCTCGCGAACGGCGCCACGGCGGCCTTTGGCGCCACCCGACGCCTGTTTCGCGCGAGCATGGCCCACTCATTGGAAGAGCAGATGGCCCAGGAGCTCGATCAAATCGTCGCCCTCGCCACTCAGCCCGACGCCCAGGAGGGCGCGGCGGCATTCGTCGCCAAGCGTACGCCGCATTTCACCGGTCGCTAGCGAAGGCCTTTGCGGGCGCCAGTTCGCGGACTGATATGGCGGGCAGCGCTACATCGTGTGACGGCGCACGAAGTCGCCTATCACCTGGATTGCGCGATCGGCTTCGGGAATGTAGCCGCCAAATGCGTGCCAGACATGCCACATGCCCTGCCATACCTCAAGTGTCACCGTGACGCCGGCCGCTTTGGCGCGTTCGGACAGACGATTGGAGTCGTCGAGCAGAATCTCGTCGGTGCCTACCTGAATCAGCAGTGGCGGCAAGCCGCGCAGATCGGCATAGATAGGTGAGGCGAGCGGCGTGCGGGGATCGGCATCGCCCACATAGACCTTGCCCGCCGCCGCCAGCCCATCCGCCTTCAGCCACGGGTCGGCCTTCGCGCGTGTTACGACAGATCGCCCCGTGCCTTTCATATCCGTCCACGGCGAGATGCACGCCAGCGCACCCGGCAGCGGGTCACCCGCATCACGTAGCGCCACCGCCGCGCCCACCACCAGCCCGCCGCCCGCCGAATCGCCGGCGAAGGCCATGTGTTGCGGCGCGATTCCCTCGCCCAGTAGCCAGCGGTAGGCGGTCATCGTATCCTCGACCGCCGCCGGGAAGGGATGTTCAGGCGCAAGCCGGTAGGCGATGACCAGCACGCGCGCTCCGCTCGCCACGGCAAGCCGTGTGGTGATGCCGCGGTGTGAGAGCGGCGATCCCTGCGTATACGAGCCTCCGTGTAGATAAAGCACCGCCCGGTCCCGGTCCGCATTGCGCGCGCTCACCCATTCAGCCGGGACGCCACCAGCGGAGACCGATTCGATCGTGACCCCTGGCGCCGATTTCACGCGTGCGGCGGCGCGCTCCATCTGCTGGCGCGCTTCGGCGAGCGGCGCGCCGTCCTCACCAGTCTTCACCAACCCATACTTCAGCACCAGCCGTACGGCTTTGCTGCGCAAGCTTGGCATGATTCACCCCACTATCCCACGTGTTCCCGTTGCCGGCGGTGCGCCTCGCCACCGCTCGGGCAGAGGTGTTCGCATGCCCTGCGATCATGGTCGTCTGTCGAGTGTCATGCCACGTGAGTACCCATCTCATGCTAACGCATCCCTGATAGGTTGGTCAAGTCACTTGACTGTGCGCGCTTGCTGATCGCCAAGCCAGGGGGTATGCTGGAGGAGGCGGTCATCGGTCGTCGTATGGTCGCCCGGGAGCAGGGGTGCACAAGGAGTTCGCGGCATGGAGTGCTATACAAGCGCGTCGCTGGCTGGCGAGCGGCGCAACTCGCCTGGCCCAACCATCAATGATCTCGCCACACTGGCGCGCAGCCTGGGCGTGGTGCGATACGCGGTCCTCACCAACTGTGAGTGGGGACCTATCAGCGCCCATCGCTAAAA
>DASYGC010000451.1:0-7297 GCA_036000225.1 Ktedonobacterales bacterium
CAGCCCACCCTGGAGGAGATCTTCCTGGCGATCGTCGGCAGCGACAAGAAGGAGCAACGATGAACTCCCATTTCTTCAGCGACACGAGCGTGATGCTCGGACGTTCCCTGCGACACATCACGCGCAGCCTGGACACCATCATCACGGTGACGATCATGCCGATCGCCTTCATGCTGCTGTTCGTCTACGTGTTCGGCGGCGCGATCAACTCGGGGCCGGGTTCGTATGTGAACTACCTGCTGCCCGGCATCCTGCTCATCGCGATCGCCAGCGGCATCTCCTACACCGCCTACCGGCTCTTCCTGGATATGAAGAGCGGCATCTTCGAACGATTCCACTCGATGCCGATCGCGCGCTCGTCCGTGCTGTGGGGGCATGTGCTGACCTCACTGGTGTCCAACGCGATCTCCGTGGTGGTCATCGTGCTGGTGGCCCTGCTCATGGGCTTCCGCTCGTCGGCGGGAGTGCTGGCATGGCTCGCTGTGGCCGGCATCCTCGCCCTGTTCACGCTCGCGCTGACCTGGATCGCGGTGATCGCCGGATTGGCGGCGAACTCCACGGACGGGGCGGGTGCCTTCTCGTACCCGATCATCTTCCTGCCGTTCGTCAGCTCGGCGTTCGTGCCCACCGCCTCGATGCCGGGTCCCGTGCGGGCCTTCGCGGAACACCAGCCGGTCACCGCGATCGTCAACACGATCAGAGCCTTGCTCGCGCAGCGACCGGTCGGTAGCGACATCTGGGTCGCTCTCGCCTGGTGCGTCGGCGTCCTCGTCGTCGCCTATGCGTTCGCTATGGTGGCCTACCGGCGCAAGATAGCCTGACCTATCAGGGTGCTGATCGTTGGGGAGGCTGACAGGTCTGTCCCTCCCCGATGTGTTGGTGGGCAAGCCATCATTGCCAGGTGCTCGCTTCCTTGAAGAGGGCGGACGCAAGCAGGGAAGTGCGCGCGGCGATCTCACGGGGAGTGTAGGGCCGGCCCTGTTCAAGCCACCAGGTGATGGCTTCCACAAAGAGCGTAGACACGAGATCAGGCACAAACTCATCGGCGAAGGCGTGTGCGGGGCGAGCGCTCGCGTCCGGTCCGTGAGGCAGGCGCCCACGTTCTTTGACCAGGCTAGCCAGAGACGCGCGCATCTTCATCACAAACCAGGGGCTGCCCTTCCTGCCCAGCAGCGCTCGATACAGCCGTTCGTATTGCGCGATATGTTCGAAGAATGTCACCCAGACCTCTGGCGGATGTTCCGGGCCGATGGTTCCGACCGCGTTCAGCAAGGCGCTCATCGCATCATCAAAGATCTGCTCGACCAGGCTGTATTTATCCTGATAGTGGCGATAGAACGCGGCCCGGCTCACCAGCGCGCGCGCGGTAATCTCACCGACGGTGAGCGCGTCGAACCCGCGCTCCTCGATCAACTCAATCAATGCCTCCCGCAACAACTTCCGCGTGCGCCGGAGACGTAAATCATTGACCGGCTGAGTCATCTGGCGCTCCTTGTCTCATTTGGGACAGATCTTCTCGATTGATCCTTGTTGCACTGCGCGCAACCGTCTACACTTGGGATCAGACAGAACCGTCCAATTGAGCTACTATGTCTCAACTCATTCGCTCTGTCAACGTTCCACTCTGACCGATCGGTGCTGAGTCAGGAACTAGCGTATGCGCTGAGGTATCGGTGCATCGCGGTCAACACGGGCGTGGTGAGTCAACACCAACGCTTGCAAAAGAGCGGTGTTCTCTGAGAGGAGTGTGAGGTATGCATTCGTTCGCACGCCATCATCACCGCGCAGCGAGCGCGGCGCCGGCCAGAGCGACAAAGGGGCTGATCCTCAAGGGGGGCTGGCGCTACGACCTG
The DNA here is from genome assembly GCA_036000225.1 of Ktedonobacterales bacterium. Classification (GTDB taxonomy): domain Bacteria; phylum Chloroflexota; class Ktedonobacteria; order Ktedonobacterales; family JADMIN01; genus DASYGC01. The sequence goes on from DASYGC010000451.1 coordinate 1,854, forward strand.
CATGGATGGTTCTTCGACACCTTCTGGTTCCGTGGCCAGGGGCGCGAGATCAGGCGTCGGGCCGCCGCCCTGGCCCGCCCGCAACCAGGCGATGCGGTGCTGGATGTGGGCTGCGGCACGGGCACGCTGGCGCTGGAAGTCCAGCGCCGGGTTGGCGCAGCGGGCCGCGTCGCGGGCATTGACCCGGGCACAGAGCAGATCGCGCGTGCCCGTGCGAAAGCGGCGCGGCGCCAGGTGCCCATCGAGTTCCAGATTGGGGTGATCGAGCAGCTCGACTTCCCCGATCAGACGTTCGATGTGGTGCTCTCTACCTTGATGATGCATCACTTGCCTGAGAGCCTCAAACGGCAGGGGATCGCTGAAATCGCCAGGGTGCTCAAGCCAGGGGGGCGCCTGGTGATTGCCGATTTCACGCGCAAGCAGGAACGCCAGGGACGGGCCGCGCGCTTTCACGCGGGGGGCAGCGGCTCGAAAGCGCTGGCTGCCCTCGTAGAGGATGCCGGTTTCTCGCAGGTGGCAATGGAGGAGATGCGACCACTACGCTTCTCCGCTTTCCCCGGAGCGGGCTTTGTCACAGCGCGCAAGCGCCCGGAGGAGTCGAGCAGCGTGATGAGTGACTCAGTTCATTGAGGCGGTCAGGCGGCACATGCGGCCCGCCGCGCGCACCCGTGTGCGCCCACCACGCTACACGCGGCATGGCGCGCCGCCCGCTGTTATGGCAGAGTAGTCGCATGCCGTCGCATACGACCGCGCTGCCACAGGCGGCCGGTCGGGCCCAATATCAGCTTTGCGCACCAAAAGGAGAGAACACCATGTCGTCATTTGGACGCACGCTCGCCGTGAGCGTACTCCACTGGATCCCGCTGGCCACTCTGACTGTGCTGGTCGCGGGCATGGTCTATGTCGCGGTGCAGCAGGACGAGCGCGCCGGCGCCAATGACCCGCAGATTCAGATGGCCGTCGATGCGCGCAACGCGCTGGTAGCCGGCGCGACTCCACAGAGCCTGGTGCCGGCGAACCAGGTGGATATCGCGCGCAGCCTGGCGCCCTATCTGGTGATCTTCGATGGCAATCGCCAGGAGGTCGCCGCGTCGGCCACCATCAACGGCCTGCAACTGGTCCCGCCAGCGGGCGTCTTCGACAGCGCCCAGGCACTGCCGATGGACACGATCACCTGGACACCCGCACCCGGTGTGCGCAGCGCGATCGTCGTGCTGCATTACGCGAACGGCTATGTGCTGGCGGGGCGCTCGCTCGCCACCGTCGAGGATCGCGAGAACCAGACCTTATGGCAGGTCGGTGTGGCCGGTGTGGTGACGCTCGTGCTCACCTATTTGGCCGTCCTCATCACCACCGCGCTGATGTCACAGATCAGCCCCGCGCGTCCCGGCGTCTGAGCGAACGCCACGTGCGCCGCCACTACGGTAGCGCACCCGCCGGAGCGGGATGCACCACCAGCGGCGCGCCCGGCGCCAGGATGCGCACGTCGGTCGCGGGCGCCAGGCGCGATGTTGTATGCTGTTTTCCGTTATCGACTGTGGCAGTCACGGGTCCCGCTGGACTGGTGGCGCCTATGCAACGGAAAAAGGAGAATCGTCGCGAGTGGTCCGCTCTGGCGGGTCGCGACGGCAGAGCTATTTGATGGATGAACTGCGCTTCGATCGCCATTTTCGCACGCCCTCGTCCGAGGGCTACCACATCATGCGCGGCACCACCCGCCTGGGCACGGTGGATCTGCATTTCACCTCGACCACCGTCCACTGCACGCTGATCATCGAGCGGGAGATGGACAAGCCCGCTCTGGCCCGACTGATCGAAGAGATTGACGAGGACCTCGTGCTCTCCGCCGACACCGCCCGCGACGATTTTCTGGTCAACGTGTACCTGGGCAAAGATCTGGGCCTCTTTTCCGACGATTATCACGCCGACGATGAAGGCGTGCGCCTGGATACCGGCGACAACAACTGACGGGCGCCAGCCCACCCACGAGCTCGGTATACCCGTGGTCAGCAGGTCAATAGGCCATAGATCATAGATCATAGATGATTGGTCACCCCGGCCCGCCTCCCAGGTTATGCCAAATGGCACTTCCCGCTGGGGGCTGGCCTTGCTATGCTCTACACGGCTTGATGCGATGCCCCTGGGTGATGCTCCTGGTCAGCAAGTGGAGAAAGCGGGTGTGAATATGGACCAGTTCGCGATCGAGGTCCAGGACCTCCGCAAATACTATGGCGCCACCAAAGCGGTGGATGGCATCAGCTTCACCGTACGCGAAGGCGAGATCTTCGGCATGCTCGGCCCGAATGGCGCGGGCAAGTCCACGACCATCGAGATCATCGAGGGTCTGCGCGCGCCCGATCGGGGCACCATCCAGGTGCTGGGGCTGCGCCAGCCCCAGGACAGCAAGGCGATCAAGCGGCGCATTGGCATCCAGTTGCAGACCACGGCGCTCTATCCACGGCTCACCGTCACCGAAGTGCTCGATCTGTTTCGCACGTTCTTCAAAGGGCGCGAGACGGTGCCCACCAACGACCTGATCGCACTGGTGGATCTGGGCGAGAAGCGCCACACCTTGAGCAAAGATCTCTCGGGTGGCCAGCGTCAGCGCCTGGGTGTGGCACTGGCGCTGGTCAACAATCCTGACCTGGTCTTTCTCGACGAACCGACGACGGGTATGGACCCGCAAGCGCGCCGCCAGGCGTGGGAAGTGATCCAGGCGCTGCGGCGGCGGGGCAAGACCATTCTGATGACCACGCACTATATGGAAGAGGCACAGGAGCTGTGCGACCGGGTGGCAATCGTGGATCACGGGCGCATCCTGGAACTGGACACGCCCGCCGCGCTGATCCGCCAGTACTTCCAGGAAGTCACCATCGAATTTCAGGATGGCCGCACCGACCTGGTCGCCTATCGTGCGATGCCCGGCGTGACCACCGCGACCGCCGATGGGGGACGCATCAAGCTCTATACGGCCGACGCGCCGCGCACGATGGCCGCGCTGCTGGAGCGCGAGACCAGCGACGGCACGGCGGTGCGCGATCTGAATGTGCACGGGGCGACGCTGGAGGATGTCTTTCTCAAGCTGACCGGGCGCGCGTTGCGCGATTAGTCCTTCCCCCGCAAGCGCGACGTGGCGCGCCTCCTGCGTTGAATCGCCTGCCGCGACCGTGCCAGCGTCCGCCAGGGCTCGCCCCGCGAGCGGCACCCGCGCGAGCACGACCGCATGCTACAAGGAGTCTGCTATGATCACCGTGTTCAGCCTCTACATCGCCAGCCTCAAAGAGTTCGTGCGCGACCGCATGGCCCTCTTCTGGACGCTGGCCTTCCCCATCGTCTTCATCGTGCTCTTTGGCCTGATCTTCTCCGGTGGCAATTCCAGCTCATATACCGTCGGGTTGGTCAATCTGGATACCGGACCCACCGGCGCGGCCATCAGTCAAGTGTTCGGCGGCTTCAAGTCGTTCACCATCAAGACCGGCTCACAGGACCAGGAACTGGCGGCGCTCAAAGCGGGCAACCTGGACATGGTCGTGGTGATTCCGGCGGACCTCAGCGCCAACGCGCAAAACAACCAGAGCACTCCGATTCAGGTGTACTACGACCAGACCAAAGGCGCCAGCGCCCAGATCGGGCTGGGTGTGGTGCAGGCGATGCTCAGCCAGTTCAACCAGCAACTCACGCAGGTGAACCCGCCGCTGACACTCGCGCCACAGGGCATCGTCGGGCATGCGCTCTCCAGTGTGGATTTTCTGGTGCCGGGCATCCTGGCAATGGCGCTGATGCAATTGGGCATCTTTGGTACGGCGCAACCGCTGGTGGCGCTGCGCGAGCAGCAGATTCTGCGTCGACTGGGCGCCACCCCGCTGCCGCGCTGGCAATGGCTGCTGAGTCAGGTCTTCAACCGGCTGACGCTGGCCGCCGTCCAGACGGCGCTGATCCTGGGCATCGGCGCGCTGGCCTTCAAGGTCCAGATCGCGCATCCCTGGGAACTCGCGGGCTTCGTGCTGCTGGGCGCGGCGATGTTCATCAGTCTGGGCTACCTGATCGCGGCCTTGGCGAAGACGCAGGACAGCGTCAATGGCATCTCGCAAGCGATCAACTTCCCGATGATGTTCCTCTCGGGCATCTTCTTCCCGCTGGCGTTCCTGCCCGTCTTCCTGGCGCCAGTGGTGCGGGCGCTGCCGCTGACCTACCTGGCCGATGCCATGCGCCAGGTGATGATCGAAAGCACACCCGATTTTCCGCTGATGACCGATCTGACGATCGTAGTGGCCTGGGTGGTGGGTTGCACCGCGCTGGCGGTGTGGCGCTTCCGCTGGGAATAGCAAGCCAGGGGTATACGGAATGGGCATCCTCACCGAAGAGATGAAGCGCCTGGTTCATGAACAGCGCCTCGGATACATCGCGACCGTGTGCCCAGACGGGACTCCGAATCTCTCTCCGAAAGGGACAACAACTGTCTGGGACGACGATCACCTGGTCTTTGCTCACATCTCCTCGCCGAACACAGTGGAGAACTTGAAGCAGAATGCGGCAATCGAGATCAATGTTGTGGACCCCTTCGTACGCAAAGGATTCCGCTTCAAAGGCCGCGCACAGGTCGTGGAAGACGGGCCGCAATACCAGCGGGGACTCGAGTTCTTTCGCACGATGGGCGTTGCGACTGAGCGAGGTGGTCAACGGCGTATCAAAGCCATTGTCATCGTGAAGGTTGAACGAGCGCTGCCGCTCATCTCTCCAGCATACGACACTGGACGCAGCGAACAGGAGGTGCGAGCCGAGTGGGAAAGGTACTTTGAGGCACTCCGACAAAGAGGCGACGACAGAGGTTCACAAGCGTAATACCGATTGAAGGTGATCTTCGCCACCCTGACAGAACGGGCGCGCTTCAATCGCCTGGTTCCACCACGATGCGGTGCTCGGCAATCGCCTCGCCGGCGATCAGGAAGGCGCGCACGCTGGGGTGCGCACGGTCGGCGAGCGAGAAGATGATGTAGAACGTTCCCGGCCAGCCGCGCGACCACAGCACATCGCGCGGCGAGGGATAGGCCGGGCTGGCGGGATGCGAATGGTAGTAGGCCAGCGCCTGCCAGTCGTGGCTGTCAATCTCGTTCCAGATGGCCAGCAGTTCGCGCGGGCCGATCTCGGAGAAGGTGCGCGGTGTGTCCGCGGCGTTGGCGGTGGCATAGTGCCGGACGACACGGCCGCCATTGCCGGCCAGCACACCGCAGGCCTCGTCGGGGTAGCCAGCGGCGATGTGCGCCAGCATCGCCGCCAGCACCGCCTCCGGCAGCGGCAGCCGGCCCGCCCCATCGCCGTCCAGGTCGGGGCTGATGCGCAGATTGCCAACTTCGAGCGGCGGTTGATCCATTACTCGGCACCTTCGAGGAGTCGGGCTATCTGTTCAGGAGAAGGCAGTTCGCCCTTGGACCAGCTTACTTCTC
>DASYGC010000452.1:0-5733 GCA_036000225.1 Ktedonobacterales bacterium
CTGATGGCCGAGATGCACGTGCCGCTGGTGCGCAAGCCGTTCGACATTGACGAGTTGCTCGAAGTGGTAGCCGACGCCGCCAATTCCCTCGTGGCTTGATGGCCGGCTGCGTCTACCGCCGCAGTGACAGGAGCACGCCGACGAACAACGTGGGCAGGCTGATAGTCGGCAGATGGATGTTGCCCAGCGAGGCTTCGATGATCACGATCAGGGCCGCGCAGGCCAGAATGGTGATCAGCAGGGTGAAGACGGCGAAAATCGCCAGGTACACCCCCAGCCGCTCAGGTGACTTCTCGCGCCGCTTGGGCGCGGAGTGTGGCAAGGCGGGCATCGTGGTGGGCATGGCGACACCGGGCATGAGGGTCTGCCCGGTGCCAGCGGGCATGGCGGCGATCGCATGGCCTGGCGGCAGCGCCAGGGTGGCGGGGATCATGCCGTGGTCCACCATATAGCGGTGATGATAGAACTGGATCGCCCGGTCACCGGCCACCCGCAAGAACGAGTAATCGATTGCCCCGCCGATCACCGCGCCAACCCCCGGCACCAGCCGTCCGACGGTCTTGGCCGCTTGCTCCTTGGTGATTTCGGCGCCCACTTTGGCCAGCACGCGCGGCAGCACCTGCGGTAACATGACCATCAACCCCTCGCGCGTCAGCCAGTTGCCGATGCCGCGCAGGCTATCCACTCCCGCCACCAGCGCCAGCACCTCGGCAAGTTGCGCCAGTTCTTCGGGTTGAGTCGTGTCGTAGCCATAGGCCTGCGCGATACCCGAGGCCATGCGCACCGCGTAGATCGCCGTCATCTGCACATCCAGACCCGCCGCTACCAGCGCCCACAGCCCCCCCGGCAGGCCGGTCACGGCGCCAGTGAGCAGCGCGCGGCCGCGGTAGCGCGCGGCGATGTGCTGGGCCACCTCGTCGTCCTGCTTGAGCGGCAGATTGCGGATTTCTTCGAGCGTGGTGACACCCTTGGCGCCATGCCGCTGGTGCAACTGGATGACTGTTTGGTCGCGCCGGGCCGCCCAGCCAATTGCCCTGTTGATGCGATCGGATTGCTTGCCCGGTTTCAGAATATCCTGAATCTCGGGAGGCAACGCCTGGATCGCCTGCGCGGTCAGTTGCGATTTGAGATTGCCGATGGCCTTCGATCCAAGAGCCGCTACCACATCCGAGGCGCCGCCCGGGTTGCCGGATGATGTCATGAGAACGACCTCCGCCGCCCAGCGCGCCCTGGGGCACGCTCTTGCGCGGCAACCTGCTCGCTAGTCCAGAGTCAACGGCTGTGGGTGCGCGCGCCCCGCCATCGGGAGCCACGGCGCGGTATGCGGCGGTTCCACCTGGCCTCACACCAGCACGATCCGCGTGTGCGCCCGAAGCCATATCCCGACCCAGCCGGCCGAGAGTGCCCCCAGTATACCGGACGCACCCTCCTGAACTCAAGCGCCTGATGATATTCCGTCGTAGCGCGCTTCCCCAACAGGCTGCCAGTGGAGGGCGACCGGCGAGGGGCGCGCTGGCGACCACCGCCGTCCGGCCAGACGCGGCGCCAGGCAGGCGCGCCGGACCGATCCGCCGCGGGCGCGGCAATAGCCAATGGCAATAGCCAAAGGGGATGATTTCCTTGACTCGTCGTTGGGACGCCGGGTATCATCCTCGCACGGCCAGGGTATCTCGGCGGTGCGCCACACCCCATCCTAGTGGAGAGCGGCCAGCGGCGGGTGTGAGGGATGCCTGATGGAGAGGGGCGGATGATGCCGGGTAAGTCGTTTCCCACACTGTCTTCGATGCCGCGCATGCCCCGCATGCCCCGCGCTGATGAACCGGAAGAGTCGCCGCCGCCGCGCACGCGCCGGCGCGACGCGACCACCGCGCGCCCACTCACGCGCGAGGAGCAGGCCCGGCAACCGCTCTCGTCCGCCTACGCACCGCGCAACGCGCGTGCGCTGGAACTGACCGAGGAGGAAACCACGCGCTTCTGGAGCGCCGACGGCGGCTGGGAGGACGCGAGTGAGCCAGCGGCGCTGCCCGCGCCGCTGCCACGCCGGGCCGCGCTGCCCGAGGCGCGGCGCACGCGGGTCAACACGCGCATGCTCATCAAGCACGCCCGCAGCCCTTGGTCGCTCGCCCGGCTGGGCCTGGCCGCGATCGCGATGCTCGTCGCGCTGGGGTATGGCATGGCGCAGGCTGGCGAGCCGAGCCAGCAACTGATGGCCTACCAGGCGACTTCGAGCAGCAAAGCCTACACCTTTACCAACGTCGCCAAAGCGATGAAGCCGCTCACCTCGCTGTTGCGCCCCGATCAGTACGATTCGCCCGCGCAGTACCAGACCTATAGTGGCGCCGCGTGTAGTCCCAGCGCGCTCGCCTCGGTCTTCACCGCCTGGGGCGTGCCCGACGCCACCATCGGTCACGAAATTGACGACCTTGGCCCCTATCTGTCGGGCTATGCCGGTCTGCTCGATCAGCAGGGCTTCGTCGTCGCCGCGGCCAAGCGCAACTTCCGCGCTGATATCTACTGGCATCTGGATTACAACCAGATCCTGTATTTGACCAACGTTGTCGGCATCCCCGTCATCATCAATGTGCGCCGCGACTGGGGCTACTATCACTACCTGGATGGAGGGCACTTCCTGGAGGCCACCGGTGGCGACCAGCAGGGCATGACCATGGTCGACTCGTCCGAATACTTCATCAAGTACCTCCCGCGCGATGTGTTCTTGAGCCTGTGGCAGTGGCGTGGCGATGGCTCCGCGCAGGCGATTGTCATCGTGCCCCAGGACTTCCAGTACACGATCCCGAACGTGTAGTGCAGCCGACTGCCGCGCACCGTGCCGGCTCGGTGCGGGTGCTGACGCGGTGCGGAGCTTGGAGCGGCGCGCGGCGTGTCGTGACGCGGCGCGATGTGCTATGCTCCCTCCAATCGTCGAGTGGGAGGACCTTGGGCCGTGTCAGTTGTGGATCGCGTCGCTGAGCCAGCCGGAGGCCAGCGCGAGCCGGTTGCGCCGCGATCCGCCTGGACCAACCTCACCGTAGTAAGCGCGGCACACGCGGTGATTCATGCCACCGTCGTGCTCATGCCGCTGGTCTACCCCATCCTGCAGCGCGAGTATGGCTTCAGCTATGCCCAGATCGGCCTGCTGGTAGGCGCCTCGAGTTTTGTTGGTGGCCTGCTGCAACTCGCCTTCGGCTATCTGGGCCGCTATGTGGCGCGCAAGACGATGATCGGCGTGGGCAACCTGTTTGTCGGCCTAGCCATGTTCCTCACGGGCACCGCGACGAGCTACGCGACCTTTATGGCCTGGACGCTGCTCGGCCGCGTGGGCGGCGCGCCACAGCATCCTGTCGGCAGCGGTCTGCTGACCGATAGCTTCGTGCCGCGCCGCCGTGGCTTCGCCCTGGCGGCGCATGTGGCGGGCGGCAACCTGGGCACACTGGCGGTGCCCCTGGTCGGTGCGGCGCTCATCTTCCACTTTGGCTGGCGGCCCACCGTGATGCTCTTCGCGCTCCCTGGGCTGATCGCCGGCACGGCGGTGCTGCTGCTGGCGCGCGAGCCAGCCGGCATGGGCAACCCGGCGCCCCGACCCGCCGGCACCAGTCGCCTCGCGGCCTTTGTGGAGCCGCTGCGCCACCGTGGCGTGCTGCTGATCATCCTGGCTTCGATCATCGCCTCGGGTGGGCGTGGCGTCGGCGTGCTCACCACGTATCTGCCGCTCTATCTCAGCAACGGACTGCGGCTGCCCGGCACGGAGGTCGCTCTGCTCTTCACCCTGTTGCTCGCTGGCAGTGTCGTCGGGCCACTGATCGCGGGTCGCCTTTCCGACACCGTGGGCCGGCGCGCTATGCTGCTCGTCAGCTACTGCTCCGCCGCGCTCGTCACCACGGCGCTGCCGCTGGTCACAGGCTTCACTGTGTGGCTCTGGCCGTTGGTGGTGGTGATTGCCCTGTTGGGCCTGACCGCCTACGCCGAAAGCCCGCTGCTGCAAGCCTATCTGGCCGACCATGCGCCCGAGCGCCTGAAAGACGCCACCTTTGGCTGGTATTTCACGCTGGCCTTTGGCGTCGGCTCGCTCTGGGCAGCGGTGCTTGGCTGGCTCATTGACCACACGGGCTTTGCCGTGACGTTCTGGGTGATGGCGGGGTCATACGTGCTGGCCGGCCTGGTGCTCCTGCTCGTCCCGGCGATGCCCGGTCGTCCGGCCGAGCCGGCAGGCAAAGCGGGCCCGGTGTGATGCTGGAGGAGACCCGCGCACGAGCGGGACGAGCGGAATGAGATGCAGCCCGCGCACCAGAGGACGAGCCTTATGTTGATTCGAGCCGCCGTACCAGACGATGCCCCCGCGATCGCGCGCGTCCACGTCGAGACCTGGCGCAGCGCCTACAAGGACATCGTCCCCGCCGCCTATCTGGCTAGCCTCGCGCAGGCGGAGCGTGAGGCGCGCTGGCGCGAGATCCTGAGCCATCCGGCAGCGGGCACCTGCGCCTTCGTCGCGGTGGATGGGGCCGGCCAGGTGGCCGGCTTCGCGGATGGCGGTCCCCGGCGCGACGGGCCGGAGCAATTCGCGGGCGAATTGTATGCGATCTACCTGACGCCGTCCACGCAACGCCAGGGGGTGGGTCGGCGCCTGGTTGGCGCGGTGGCGCAAGGGCTGGCAGAGGCAGGCATGCCCTCGATGCTGCTGTGGGTCTTCGCCGACAATCCCGCCCGCCACTTCTATGAGGCGCTGGGTGGTCAACTGGTCGCGCAACAGACCTTCGAGCTGGGCGGGGCGACGCTGGGCGAGGTCGCGTATGGTTGGCCCGATGTGGCGCGGCTGCACGCGCTTGCCGGCGCGCGTGAGGCGGATGATCCTGACGCCACACCAGCGGCGCGACTGGCCGCATTCGACGCCGCCGCCATGCTCGCGGTGCTGACCGAGCGCTTCGGCGCGCTGGTGCGCGCGCATGAGCCGCTCGCGCGCCATTCCACCTTCGCGGTCGGTGGACCCGTTGCTGCCTGGGTGACGGTCGAGCACGAGGAACAGCTGGTGGCGCTGGTCGAGCTGGCGGTGGCGCACGCCTGGCCGCTGATGCTGGTGGGCAACGGCACCAATGTGCTCTATGCCGATGCGGGCATGCGCGGCATTGTCGCGCAGATGGCCCTGAGCGCCTGGGAACTGCGCGAGCTCGACGCGGAGCGGATGTTGTTGACCGCGGGCGCCGGTGTCAACGTGCCGGCGCTGGTCAATGCGCTCGCCACGCGCGGCCTGACTGGGCTGGAATGGGGCGCGGGCGTGCCTGGCACCATCGGCGGGGCGATTGTCAGCAACGCCGGGGCGCATGGTGGGGCGACCGCCGATACGCTGCGCACGGCACGCGTGCTCTTCACCCAGCTCGACGGCGATCGCCCGGCTGGCGCACCAGCGGTGAGCGTCAGGGAACTGGAGGCCGCGGAACTGCGGCTAGCCTACCGCCATAGCCGCTTTCGCGCCACACGCCGCATCACCTTCGACGACGACGGACGCCCGAGTGTGCCGCCACGTGCGCTGATCGAACCGCTGGAGATGATCCTGGGGGGCAGTTTTGTGCTGCGCCACGCGCCGGTCGCTGAGGTCAAGGCGCGCGTCGCGCACTATCGCCAGCACCGCAAGCTGACGCAGCCGCCGCAGGCCAGCGCGGGCTCCGTGTTCAAGAACCCGCCCGGCGGCTTCGCCGGCCAGCTCATCGAAGCCGCCGGCCTCAAAGGCGCCACCATCGG
>DASYGC010000453.1:0-5345 GCA_036000225.1 Ktedonobacterales bacterium
CCAACTCACTCGCAGCCATCATGTGTTCCCTCGTGCCCTGTTCACGTGGCGAACCACTCGGTGCCCGTCAGCCCGAGCATCCAGTCGCGGGACAACGCGTCGCCACTTCGTTCCGTCGCGCAACTCGCCAGCGCGAACGCGAGCGATCAGCGCCTCCCTACCCGACCACTGGTACCGCTTCCGGCGCGGGAGTAGTCGTGCCTGCCTCGCCCGCCCCGTCCGCCTTCGGGGCGGCCACCCGCACGCCGCGCCACATCACCATCGCATACAACCCGCTCAGGATGATGAGTCCACCAGCCACCAGGAAAATGGAATCGATCGGACCGAAGCGCACGCCGAACGCGCTCGCGTGGAAGCCCACCAACACCGTACTCACCAGATAGCCCGCCAGCGCGATGGAGATTAACGAGGCGCCGGTAATCAGCGGCTGCAGCACCGCCGTCACCCGCCCCACCAGCTCGCGAGGGGTCACCGCGAGCAGCAGCGGACCTGCCGCGACATTCAGCGCCGCCTGCGCGATCCCCCCTATGAACAGAGTGATCAGGGCGGGAATGAACAGCGTCATGCGCGACCACGCCACGATCGTGGCCCCAAGGATGAGCACCGCGACCCAGATGGTGCGTGTCAGCCCGAATTTGTAGGCCAGCGCGCTCGCTACAATCGCCCCGAGCAGGATGCCGACCCCCTGCGCGGCGCCGGCGAACCCATACAGACTCGCCGGCTGGTTCAGATAGTCCTTACCCGTCACGAAGAACACATCGAGCGCATTGAGCGCACCGGCGCCCAGCATTGCCAGCAACGCGGCAATCAACAGTGTCACCAGCACGCGGCTGCGAAAGAAGAACGCGAAGCCCTGGCCAAACTCGCGGGCGAAGTGGCCCCGCTCGCCCTGTGCCACACTCACCGCCGCCCGCGGCGCGCGGATCAGGAGCACGCAGCCAAACGCTACCACGAATGACGCGGCATCCAGCAACAGCGCCCACTGCACCCCGAACACGAACAGCAAGGCCGCCACCGGTGGACCGATGATCACCGCCAGCGCGCTGACGACCTGGGTCAAGCCCGCCGCGCGTGCGCGCTCCGGCTCGTTCACGATATCGCCGAGCAGCGCCATCGACGCCGGATTGTTGAACTGGTTGGCTGCGTTGACCAGGAAGACGACCCCATAGATCACCCCGAGCGTCCAGCGTATCGGGAGTTGGCCGCCCAGCATGCCGGGGACCGGCACAATGCCCGAAACGCCAAGCAACAGCGCTACGGCCACCGCCTGGAAGACCGCCGCGCGCAGCATCGTGCCCCGCTTGTTCCAGCGGTCCACAAACACCCCCGCCAGCGGCCCCACGAGAAAGATCGGCACCGAGGCCGCCAGCAGTGCACCGCTCACGGCCAGTGGCGACCAGGACAGTCCAGCGGTGAGCCTGACCGCGATCCACAACACGAGCGTGGTCGTGAAGACAAAATCGCCGATGCTCGATATCGAGAAGCCCGCGAAGAGCAGGGCGAAATTGCGATTGATGAGCACGCCTGACTTCCCGCCGGGCTGCGCGGGGACGGCTGTGGTAGAATCCATGGTGCGCCTCCATCATGTGCGGTCTCGACAGTACAGGGGGTAACCCGACGCATGGGATCGTTTTGCGGCGGCCCATGCGCCGGTTTTCTTGTTGCGCCGGTGATTTGCTATCCGTCGGCAGCCACCTCCTTGCGCTTGAGCGCCTCGCGCACGGCGGGCGCGGCATTGAGAACGCCGATGCAACGGATACTGGCGATGGCGCGCTCGATCAGATCGGGCGTGACCTCAGTGGAGAAGGTGCAGTAGCCATACACGGTTATGGCGAGTTGCTCGCCGCGCGCGATTACCTGTTCCAGATCGGCGCGGCCGATAGAGGTCGCGCCAACTGTCACCCGGGAGTGTATGGTGGGTGGTCCCACCGGCCCCGCGGCGACCGCTGGCACGGTAGTCGGCCCGAGCACCGCTGATATTCGAGATGCTTCCGCCGCTGCCGCTCCCGTTGGGCCGGGCTCAGCGACCCGCATCGGAAACACGATCTGCGCGAAGGTGATCTCGTGCTCCTCCGCTGTGCCGCGCGCGATGGCATACGGCTCGAGCAACTGTCGTAGTTGTTCGGATACCCGCTTCATGTCCTCCCCAGTCATCCAGACCTGCGTCGCGGCCATCCCCAGCGGCAGTACCTCTGGCCCTTCGAGGCGATGCGAGCGCACTGCCGCGTTGAGGGCGCGGAGGAATCCCTGCGCGATGATTTGCAGGTATTCGTTGGCCGTGCTGACCGTCTCATCCGGGGAGACCTGCCGCAGGAGGGCGGGTGGCACGATGATATTCTTTGCGACGGCACGATAATACTTTTCGAGGATGCCACCCTTCTCGCGTGTCTCCACCAACTTGACCACCCCCAGTCGCTCCAGTTCGCGCACATGATAGTGAATCTTGGCGGGTGGCTCATTCAACAGCGCGCCAAGCTGGGTCACGGTCATTGGTTGGCTGATCAGCACATTGCCGACGCGTAGCCGCAACTCGTCGGCAATGCCGCGCACCTGTTCAATGGATTCGAGGTTATAGACTTCAGGGAGATCATCCATTGGCAAGCGTTCCATTCATTTTGCTCGATCAACTTTTTTTGATCGAGCAAAGTATACCTGTCGATCAAATCGCTGTCAAGGGTGCCGACCGGGCCATATGCTATAATCGAGCCAGTGTCTGAGGCAGGCGTCTTCCACGCCGGTCCCCATCACCCTTCCATCTGACGCTGCCCCGGAGGCTCCGCCATCATGCCCACCTTTCGTTGGTCGCGCGGCACCAACATCCCGCGGTGCATCGGCCTGCTGGCGACCCTCATGCTCGCGTGCAGCACTTTTGCCGGCAGCCAGCCCCGCTCGGTCGAGCTCAGCACCCTGCCGGCCGACATCAAGTCCGCACAGAGAGGGACCATCCACCAATGAGCACCGGAGCACAGAGCGGCAGCGCCAGTGGTGAGCTGGCACCCAATTACGGGCACCACACCTTCGCCAACGGACTGGAAATGGTCGGACAGCGCATGCCCAGCCTCGCCTCCGTCACGTTTGGCATCCAGGTGGCGGCCGGCATCAAGGACGAGCCCGATGAGCGCCTTGGCCTGACCAACCTGCTCGCCGAGATGCTCTTCCAGGGCACCGAACACCGCAACGTGCGCCAGCTCACCGAGGAATTCGAGGCCATTGGCGCGCGCACGGGCGGCGAAGCCAGCACCGAGTTCGCGCGCTACTCCGCGCAGGTCGTGCCCGGTCGCCTGGATCGCGCCCTCGATCTGATCGCCGATGTCGTGCTCCAGCCGGTCTTCCCCGCCAGCGAATTCTCTCAGATGCGCGACGTGCAGTTGCAGGAGATCCGCCGGCGCGACGACGAGCCCATGCGCCGCATCTTTGATCTCGTGCGTGCTCGCTTCTATGCCGGCACCCACCTCGACCGCCAGGCACTGGGGACCCGCGAGACCGTCGAATCGCTCACGCCCGACCACCTGCGCACCTTCTGGCAGGCGCGCTACAAGCCACACGGCGCCCTCTTCACCATCGCCGGCAACTTCGACTGGGACCACGCCGTAGCCCGCGTGGGCGCGCTCTTCGGCGGGTGGAGCGGCACACCGCCCACCAGCGTGCCCGACGCGCCCGACCCCCGCCCCGGCGTCACCATCGAGCGGCACGAGGGCAACCAGGAGCACATCGGCATGGCCTTTCCGTTCCCCACCTTTGGTGATCCCGACTACTACGCCGCCAACGTGGTCAGCGAGATCTTCGGCGGTGGCATGACCGCCCGCCTCTTCCGTGAGGTACGCGAAAAGCGTGGTCTGGTCTACTCAGTGGCCTCCATGTTCGCGCCCAACGGCGCGTACGGCGCGGAGTTCGTCTATGGCGGCACGACCCCCGACAAGGCGCATGAGACGGTGCAGGTGATCCTCGACGAACTGCGCAAGTTGGGCGAGGACGGCGTCTCCGACGACGAGCTGGCCCGCGCCAAAGTCCAGCTCAAGAGCGAACTCGTCATGCGCGGCGAAAGCTCCGCCGCCCGCATGGGTGCCCTGGCGCGCTCGTGGTGGTTCGAGCGCAAGCTCACCACCATCCACCAGATCAAAGACGCCGTCGATGCCGTCAGCCGCGAGCAGATCGCCGCCCTTTTGCGCCGCTTTCCGCCAACCGACCGGCTGGTCATCGCCGCCATTGGCCCCCGCACGCACGAGGAGTTGATTGGCGACACGCTCGGAGGTTAGGTCAGCCATGGACCTGACACGCTACGACGATCCTGTCCACTTTGTCCCACAAGCCGAGCCGTTTCTGCTCGCCCACGAGGCGGCGCATTGCCTGCCGCTGGGCCTGTGCGCCACGTTGCTGGCGCAGCCCGATGCCGCCGCGCCGCCGCCCTACCTTGCCATCGTCAACCTGGGTGCGCACGTCGTCATCGTCGCCCTGCGCACGCCGCCGCACAACGTCGTGCTCTCTCTCATCCCGGACCTCACTCAGGTGGATGCCGCCATGGCGCCGCTCGCGGCTGACCTGCGCCTGGTCTACGGCGCGCATCTGCCCGGTGTGCTCGGACCCAGCACAATCAGCCGCGCGTTCGCGGCGCGCTGGGAACTGACCACCGGCCAGCGCTTCCGGCCTGGCATGCGCGAGCGCATCTACCGGCTCGACGCGGTGCGTCCCGTGAGCGGCGTGCCCGGCCACCTGCGCCGCGCGACCCAGTTGGATCGCGACCTGCTGCTCCGCTGGGGCCATGCCTTCGACCAGGAGGCGCTGGGCGGGCGCGAGTCATCCGACGTGGAGGCACTGGTAGACCGCATGCTGACCTTCGAGCAGCGCGGCGCCTACCTATGGGATGATGGCCAGCCCGTGTCGCTGGCCGCCTACGGCGGCCCCACCACGCACGGCATCCGTATCGGTCCGGTCTACACCCCGCCCGAGCGGCGCGGCCGGGGCTACGCCAGCGCCGCCGTCGCCGGGCTGAGCCAGCGCCTGCTCGACGACGGACGCCAGTTCTGCACGCTCTTCACCAATCTGGCCAATCCCACCTCCAACCATATCTACCAGACGATTGGATACACTCCGGTCTGCGATATGGACGAATACCAGTTCGACCTCACAAACTAACCCTGTCCTCCCCCCCGCGTCCCCCGCGCCGTCCAGAGGTACAGGTGAAAGACTGGCCCCCTGAGCAGGTGCGCGGCGGACCTGGCCGCGCCACAATGTCCCCAAATGCCGGCACGAAGTTTGCCGGTGTTCGTGGGAAGGGATGGCGCGGCATGACGATACCAACACCCCCGATGCACACCGCCTTGATTACCGGCGCATCGCGTGGCCTG
>DASYGC010000454.1:0-3273 GCA_036000225.1 Ktedonobacterales bacterium
ACGATGGCGCGCAAGACGGCGCATCTCCCCTTGTGGAACGAAGGGAGCTGGCAGGGGTAACAGCCCCCAGCGCGCAGCTTGCGCCCTATTATAGCCATGTTGCGGTGGCCCCCGCAACGGAGGTAGTGTGTTTGGCAGCGCACCGGTTCGGAGAGACAAGGATCGTGGCGCGAACGTGGCGTCAGTTGACCACCCTATCAGGGGGGGAGGCTGCGATGAGCGGCGACGAAGTTCAGCAGGCAGGCGCTACTTCCGCGTCGCTGGTGGCAGCGATGCGGGCGATCACGGTATCCCGGCTCTACGGTAGCGGTGGAGGCGAGATCGCGACGCGCCTCGCCCGGCGTCTCTCCTGGGGACTGATCGATCATGAAATCGTGGCGCATGTGGCTCAGGTACTCAAAGTCGCGCCGGAAGACGCGGAACTCCACGATGAGCGGTGCGAGGGGCTGGTGTCACATATTCTGGGCGTGATGCAACTTTCCGCGCCGAGTCTGTTCAACCCCCAGCCGACACCAGGTGAACTGGAACAGGCCTACTACGGCGCGTTGCGCCTGGTGGTGAAACGGGCGGCGAATGCGGGCCACGTCGTCATCGTGGGCCGCGGCGCCCAAATCTTGCTGGAAGACCGCCGCGAGGTGTTACACGTGCGGGTCGTGGCGCCGCTGGAGATGCGTGTCACCTACGTGGCCCGTCGCGAGGCGCTTGATGAGGCGCAAGCGCGCGCCCGCATTCTGGTCAAAGACCGTGACCGCTTGCGGTTCATCCAGACACGGGAACACCGCCAGGCCGACGACCCGCTGCTCTATGATCTGGTGATCAACACCGCGGTCCTCGATCTGGATGGCGCGGTGGATCTGATCTGCCTGGCTCTGGAACGCAAGGCGCGCCGGCTGGGTGTCGCCGCGGCGGAACTAGGACCAGGGGCCGGCATCGCACCGTATGCCGGGCATCCGGCCGATCTGCGCCCGCCGAGCAGTGGCACCGGTGAGGATTGACCGGCCGGCAATCCGCTATTCCTTCAGAAAGATAAACATGGCCATGGCGTCGAGCCGCATCACATCCTCTTGCGAACCTCGCACTGTGATGGCCCCTTGCATGTAGTTGGAGGCGGGATTCTCGTCACCCCAGAAGATATTAGTCAAGTCCTCGCTCGTGCCACTCACGATGAGATCGGCTTTGCCTTGTGATCCCTCAACGAGGGTAGTCAATTCTCCGTCGCGAATCGTGAGGGTAAAGGCGGCCTCGATATCAGTGGCCTGAAGGTGCATGACGCAGCTCCATGATCGCAAGGTGCGGCGTACCCGGTCGTTGCGATTGGCCCGGATAATATAGTCGTCAAGCGCTTCGCGCAGTTCCGCTTTCGTTGCCATCAGTTATGCCTCCCGTGAAGTAGCCGGCAGGTCGCGCTCCGGTACGGCGCCAGTCGTGGCGCCAAGAGCCGCGAGCACCTCGGCGGCCGCGCGCTCGCCCGATTCAATGGCTCCATCCATATAGCCGTTCCAGACCATGGCGGTCTCGGTGCCAGCCCAGTGCAGGCGCCCAATTGGCGCACGCAAGGCATGGCCCAGGGTGGTCCATACGCCCGGCGGCATGTAACCGGCATAGCCGCCGCGTGAGTATTCCTCGTCCGCCCAGCGCTGCTCGACATATTCGATAGGGTGGCTGGCCCGCGCGCCAAAGTAGCGTGCGAAACAGCCCAGCACGGCTTCGCGGCGAGTATCCGGGTCGGCGCTACCCCAGTGCCGGCCCTCATCGCCCTCGATGAACCCGAGGAGCACACCGGGATGGCCATCGGCCGGCGAATTATCGAAGGTAATGCGCACGGCGCCCACGTCGCTCGATACCTGGCCCGTAAGACCCGCTTCGCGCCAGAACGGCGTGTCGTAGACGGCTTGCGCTTTGATCACGGTGCCCATCGGCATGCGTTGTGTCAGTTGGTCGCGCGCACCTGGTAACGCCGGTACATAGCGCAACCGGCCCGCCAGTGTAGGCGGCAGTGCGAGGATGGCATGCCGCGCCGAGATCGTCGCGCGCGCGCTGGTCACCTGCACACCGTGGTGATAGTGCGCGACCGTGTGCACTGGCGCATTGAGGAGTATGCGATCGCCGAGCGACTGAGCAAGGCGTAGCGCGAGCTGCTGGGCACCGTCATGGAAGCGACTCTCCTGGGCGCGCCCGGTCACACCGAGCAGATTCATGAGGCTGCCGGCGGAGTGAACGTAGAACAGGACGTGCAGCAACGACAGATCACGCGGCTCGGCGGAAAACACCGCCTGGATGCCCAGGGTGATGAGGGCGCGCGCGGCGGGTGAGGCGATGTTGGCATCGATCCAGGTGGCCGCTGTCTGCGCATCCCAGCTGGCGGCATCGGGTGCCCGCCACGGCGCGTCGAGCGGCACTGTGCTGGCGAGGATATTCAGGTTGAGCAGCGCTTCAAACACCTCGGCGGAGATACGCGGATCAGCGGTGGACACGGCACCGGCATATTCGAAGCGCTGCCCATCACGAAATTCCAGGTTCTTGCCCGTGTCGTAGGTCTTGAATGTGGTCACGCCCAACTCGGCCGCCAGGCGCGCGATGCGCTGCTGCGTCGGACCGATCCACTGGCCGCCGAGATCGAGCGGCGTGCCATCGGCGGCGGGACGCGTATAGGTGCGGCCGCCCACCCGGTCGCGCGCTTCGAGCACGAGCACCTCGATGCCCGCAGCGCGCAGCGCGCGCGCGGCCATCAACCCGGCGAGCCCGGCGCCAACCACTACGACAGCCGTCGCGCGCGTGGATGAAGCTGAGGAAGTAGCGGGGGCGCCGGGCCCGGCGTCCCCACCGATAGGTTGCGATGTGCGCTCCATGATCTTGCCATTCTCCGCGGTGAGCTGTCAACGACATGCGATAGCGGGCAGCCGGCGTCGCGTTTCCTACTCCTCGCACCGCATTCGCATGATATCATCGCTTACGCACACTGAAAAGAGACCGGGGAAGTGGAACCGTATGCTCCTAGTTGTTACCAAGGTCGTGATCTTTGCACTGGGTGTGGGCCTGGTGGCGGAGACATTGCTCTCGGCCATCCGGACGTTTGTGTTGCCGCGCAGCGTCTATGACCGGATCGCTCGCGCGGTGTTCCTGGCGATGCGACGGGTTTTCGATCTGCTCCTGGTAGGCCGCCGCGACTATCGCGCACGCGATCAGGTGATGGCGCTCTACGCGCCGGTGTCGTTGTTGGCGCTCGATGCGACGTGGCTGGCTTTGGTGGAATTGGGGTACGTGTGCATGTAC
>DASYGC010000455.1:0-7573 GCA_036000225.1 Ktedonobacterales bacterium
ACGTCCTGATGGAACCATTGAGGAACTCATTGAAGAGTGGATTGCGGCGCTGGACCACCAATTGCGTCCAGCGGAGCGTTTCTACACCGATGAGGAGTTCGAGCGGCATCTGGAGGAAGAAGCTGCGAGGACGAATGCCGACGCATGATGAAGACGTTCTCTTCCTCAATAAGTACAAGCGCCTGTCTACTCAGCAGCGGGCGCTTTTCCATGCCGCTCGCAGGCAATAGGTGTCTGTGTCTAGCTCGTGAGAGGGACTATGGCCTTACCCACATTGGCTCACAAAGCAGCGTGGCGCGTCCCGCGCCGTGTCCTCCTCGATCTGGCGCTGGCCAGCGCCATTGGGCTGGGCGCGCTCGCCCTCGATCTCTACCAGTTGGGAGCCGCCAGCATCTGGTTTGACGAAGCCTTCTCCTTCGACGTCGTCAACCGCTCCTTCCCCGCTATGTGGCAGGATATCTGGGGCAAGGCCCCCAATATGGAACTGTACTACCTGCTGCTCTATGCCTGGCTCCATGTCGCGGCGCTGTTTGGCTGGCACCCGACGGCGCTGGTGCTGCGTCTGCCGTCCGCCGTGTGCGCGGCGCTGAGCGCGGTGGCACTCTTCGCGTTGGGACGGCGCTTCTGGGGACGCACGGCTGGCGTGGTGGGCGCGCTCCTCTACCTGCTCAACCCCTTGCAGCTCTATTACGCGCAGCAGGCGCGCGCCTACAGTCTGGAGCTGCTGCTCGATATCGTCTCCTGGTTCGCGCTGCTCGCCGCCCTGCGCGCGGCGGAGCATCGGCGCCGCTGGTGGTGGGCGGGCTATGTGGGCGCGACCACCCTGGCCTTCTACGCCCACGTCTACACCGCGCTGCTCGTCGCCGCGCAACTCGTCGCGCTCGGCACGCTGCTGGCGTTGCCTACACCCTGGCGCGCCAGGGTGCGGACGGCGCTGCGCCCGCTGTTCGCCAGTCTCATGCTCATCGGCATCCTCATCGTGCCCCTGGCGCTGGTCAGTCGCAACGGCGGTCCAGCCGGCTGGGTGCCCGCCGCCACCGGGCAATCGCTGTACAACCTGGCGGTGCGCTCGATCAGCGATGGCAGCCTGCTCTACTTCGGCGCAATGGGCGCGGCCGCCGTGCTCACCATCCTGGCGGCGCTCGCGTTTTGCCTCCCGCTGGCTGCTCCGCGTCCACCGGCAGACCCGACGGGAACCTCTCCTCCCTCTGTCACGGCTCTGGCATCACCCACTGCCACGCGCTCTCCGGCCGCTCCCGCTGCCACGCGCTCTCCGGCCGCTCCCAGCGCGTCCTTCGTGACCAGTCTTTACCATGTTCGCGACCGGCTCTTAGTGGGAGACCACGAGTGGACCCTTCCCTCCGCGCTGGCGCTCGCGTGCTGGTTGCTCGTGCCGGTGGCGCTGAGCTTCGCCGTGACCCAACGCGCGATCAATCTGCACCTGTTTCTCGATCGCTATCTGGTGGTCATCGTGCCCGCGCTCTGCCTGCTGATTGGCGCGGGTGTCGGCGTCATCCTGCCGCGCTGGCCGTGGGCGCGCGCCGGTGTGGCGCTCGGGCTGGTGCTGGTGGCGGCGCGGCTGGTGCCGGCGTACTATCCCCAGGCGGATACGCGGAGTTTCCACGCGGCGACCGCCTGGCTGGAGCAGCGCTATCAGCCCGGCGATGGGCTCGCCTGCTACCCGAGCTTCTGGTGCCGCGTGCCGATGACCTTCGAGCTGACCGCCGCCGCCGGCCCCGCCCAGTTCAGCCCGGCCTCACCCGGCGCGACCTACGATACGCAAACACTGGCGGCCTACGCCGCCACGCACCCACGTGTCATCCTGATCGTCGCCATCTTCAATCCCCGTCCCATCCACCCGACCACCGCCTCCGCGCCGCCGATGGGCGCGCTGTCGCAGTGGATGCGCGCGCATTACCACCTGGTGGATCAGATGGTCACCCTGCATCCCAACTATCAGGATACCGGACAGGATATCCTCACCGGCGTGAGCGTCGCCATCTATGCCACCGGCGGCCCGCCGGGTGGCGCATAGCACGCCTTTTCGCGATGCATGTGGTCACGCCAGGTAGCGATCCAGGTCGGGCAGCGCCTGCGCGGCAATGGCCTCCAGGCGCGCTGGGCTGGCGCTGCCCGCGCAGACGAAGGTCGTCCCATCGGCCAGCGGCACGACGATACTGCTGACGCTGCCCTGCTGTGTCAGCCAGCCCGCCAGGCCCGCCACCCGCACTGCCGTGGCGCCCGCTGTGGGGCGTGTTGCCGCCAGCGTGAAGCGGCCCATCACAAACACCTGATCGGGGGAGGTGCACAACCGCATCAGCACCTGCGGACCAACGGTGAAGTTGGAGCTGCCGCAGACATAGTCGCTGCCGGGCAGCGTCAGTTCGCCGGCTACCGGGTTGCTGGGGTTGCCGCCACGGGCGGGACGCGCCATGCTCAGCGCTGTCAGGCTGCTCCAACCTGGCCCATAGGTGGGATCGGTGGCCAGCACCGCCAGCGCCAGACTGCGATCAGCCGGGTCGAGTTGCATGAGTACGAGCGCGAATCGTTGTCCCGTCGCCAGCCAGTAGGTGGCCGTCGGGGGCGACAGCGCGCCCTTGGGACTCTGCGCCCACGCGCTCGCCGCGAACGCCGCCTGAAGCGACGCATCAACGGGCGGCGCGGCCAGCCAGGTGTATCGCCAGGTCGGCGCGGGTGCTGGGGTCGTTGCCGGTGCGTCGACGCCCATGCCCAGCAGCGGCAGCGATGGCGCGCAAGCCGCCAGCGTCAGCGCGAATGCGCACCCGGCCGCCAGCGCGAGCGGCCGCGCGGCGCGCCTCCCCGCGAATGTCCCCATGGAACGGTTCCTTTCGTTCGACGGCGGCGCGCCGCGGCGTGGTGCTCACCACCGGTCACCATTTCTGCCTCCCAGCATAGCACACAACCTGCCTTGCCGTGAATTTCTCCGCTAGCTCTCTTGACATGGTAGAACTAATGTTCTAAGATGCAAGGGGGCGCATAGCTCCGGTGGATGGTCGCGTCCCCGAGCTGGCAACCGGCAGGTGCGTGGCGGTGGGTGACGGGCGGGGGGCGATCGAGGAGGCGCGCGATGGCCGATCAAGGGCAGAGTCAGACAACGCCAGCAGCGGGCTCCCAGCAACCGGCTCGTAGTGGCCAGTCGGCGTCGAGTAGCGCCTGGGACACGCAACGTCTGCCTGCCGCGCCTGCGGCGCCCGATGCGCTCACTGGCGCGGCGGCGCATGCGGCCAACGCGCCCGCGGCGGATGTCTGGCAGCCCGACGCGGATGACACGTTCGGTGATGATCGGCTCGATCACCTGGGTGAGAGCGCGCTGTCGCAGGTGGAGTCAGTGCGCGCGCGCGCGCGCCGGCAAATCCGCGAGTTCCTGCGCGCCGTGCCGCGTACGGAAGTGGAAGCCACGCTGGCGATTGTGCGGCCCGATGGCACCGCACGCGTCTTCACACGCGGTGAACTGACCACCGCGATCGACCGGCTACGTCCGCGCATGCGGCAGATCATCCGTCTGGCGGTGGAGGAACGTTGGTTGCGCTCGCAGGTGTGCGCCTATCTGCAACACATCAGTATCAAGACCTTCGAGCGCGACCAGGTTGAGGCGCTGGATCTGCTCATGCAGCTGTAGGCGCCGCGGATGCCCACATCCACTGGCCGGCGCTACATCCGTTGATGCGTCCAGGCCGGCGCATCGCTGGCGGGGAACGATTGCTCAGATGCCTCACCCACCAGATCTTTGCGGGGAGCTGGCCCGGCCAGTGGCGCGCCAGCAGCTGGCGCGGATGCCGGTGTCGGTTTGGATGCCAGTGCCGGTGTCGCTGGTTTGGAGTATTTAGTCCGCTTGCGCGGCGCGCGTCGCTTCGCCATACGGTGTTGCCTCACATTCCTGGCAGACCAACCAGGTGTGCTCTCATCCCTATCTCCCACTATCGTTGTAGCAGATGCGGGGCCGTTCTCGTCGCGCCAGAGCATGCAACGCTTCGCCCTGCCTCTCACGCGCGGGTGTTGACAAAGGACCGATTCTCTGGCATGCTGGCCGCGTCTACCCGCTGAGTTGCTGTGGCAGACGAGGTCAGTGAACATGGTGCGTAACCCATTCAAGCCAGCGCGAACGCCACGGCGAACGCCACGGCGTTCGCCGTGGCCGGCGCCCGGTGCCGGGCCGCGCCGGCGCTGGGCGCTATTGACCCTGGTGAGCGCCTTGCTGGTCATCCAACTGGTCGTGGTTGGTGGCCGCGCGCCACACTTCACGCGGGCCGCTGCCCCTGGAGCCCCCACGGTCTATGGCGCCGACGATGCGCGCATGTTAGCGGCCGTGCACACGGCGGGCTGGCCGCAGCAGGTACAGAACTGGTGCGGTGTGGCGACGGTCGCCGCCATCGCCGACTATCGTGGCGGCGGCGTTTCCCAGGGCGGCGTCGCGGGCTATCTGAATTCGAGCGCCGCCGTCAGTCCCTGGGGCACGCCCTCGTTCATCTACCCCGGTCCCGGGTTCCGGGCCGATATCGCCCGCGATGCTGGCACCGATCCGCGCTCGCTGGCCGCCGGACTGGCCGCGCTGGCGGGCGGACGCTACCACGCGCTGGCGGATCCGTGGGGCGCCTGGGACGCGACCTATCACCTGGCGGCCGATATCGAGTATAGCGGACAGCCCGTCAGTGTCATCGTGGATCACGGTCTGCACTCGGTCGTGGTCTCCAAAGTGTTTGCCAATGGCGATCCCGCGACCGACCCTGGGAGCATCTACGCGCTGGAGGTCTGGGATCCCGGCTTTGGGTCGGCCTTTGATGCGCAGATCCAGGGCGCGCAGCGGGTGCAGGTGCCACTGGGCGACTGGCTGTACGACGATGTCTACTGGGGCGCCCCCTATTATCAGAACGGCGTCGCGGATCCCGATCCCGCCGTCGGCCCCTATACCTACAATCCCAATCAGGGCGAATACAACCAAACCTGGATCGGCAACTGGGTCTACATCCAGCCCTGGGGACCCGCGGTCAGCGTAGATTGGACCGTCAATGCGCTGGATACGGTTGTCCCCGGCCAGCATGGGGAGCTGCCGCCAGGCTACGTGTTGCCCACGCCGACCCCCACGCCAACCCCCCCTGGCCGCGATGGACGGGCCGCCCCCGCGGCCCCGCCGCCCAGCCCCACGCCGCTGCGCCGAGGCGCCGCTGTGCCACAGTCTACCAGTGGCGCCGCGTCGAACCCCGACGATGCCGCACCGCCCGAGACGATTGCCCCACCGCTGGTGCTCCCGCCGCCTGGCGCGACCTGGTGCCTGGGACCGTACTGCCTGGAGCGGATCGACCCCCTGTGGCTGGGCACCAGCGGCGGATTGCTGGCGCTGGCACTGTTGTTGCTGGCCAGCGCGTTGTGGGCGCGTCGCCGCGCCCGCGCACACGCCGCCGCGCCCGGCTTGTCTCTGGGGAGCCATCCCCCCGGCCCCGCGCGCGCTCCGGCCCGCCGGCGCGGCCAGCGCAAAGCCGCGCCAGCACCAATCTCAGCGCCCGCTCTCGAGGCGCTGGCGCAGCCAGACATGCCCGCGCCCACGCGGGTCGCACCCACACCGCGCGTGGTGCCCGTACTCGCTCCAGCATCCGGCGTACACGTGCCCGCCGAGCCGGCGGCCAGCGTGGACGATCCCGCCGCGCCGCCATTCGAGCCAGCGGCAGTGGCGCCCACCCTGGCGGATGCCGTGGCGCAAGCCGAATTCGATGCTGCCGCTGTCGCGCCCTGAGTGGTATGGTAGAGAGAGCGGATTGGACCTGCTCTCCCGATATCGAGGTATACGCGTGGCGCGCAATCCACTGGCCCCCTGGGCCGCACCAGTGACGGCGGGGGACCGCCCAGGGTTGACGAAGATGACTGCCAGCGAGTTGCTCGCGTGAGGTGACATCTTATTGCTGCGCGGCCGCCGCCAGTTGACTTTGCGCCGTCTGCAGCGCCTGCGCGCCGGCCGCCTCACTGGCCGCGCCGTGGACGCAGAGAGCTTCCACATAGCTCAATCCATTGGGCAGCGTAACCAGCCCCGCGACGTTGACCGACCAGCCATCGGTCTCCTGGCCGCTGCCCGCGACCAGCGCCACATGCGCACCAGCGCCGGGGGGCACCAGCAGCGCGGCTAGGTCCGCCGGGATGGGCATCGAGCTGGGAGGAGCGGCAGGCGTGGTGAGCAGCGCCTGCACCTGCGCGCGTCTGGCGCTGTCCAGTTGGTTGACCACCGGGCTAAACGCCTGGCCGCCCAGCTCAGCATAGAATTCCGCCAGCGCACGCGGGGTCGCCTGTATCTGGGCCCAATCGGTCGCTCCCGGAGTAATCCCCGTCACCGCGAAAGCGCCCAGAAAGGTATCGAGGCCGGCCGCGCCGCCAATCTGCTGGTAGGCCATCGCCGTAGCGGCCACATCACCGCTGGCAACCTGCTGGGAGAGCCGTGCCGGCGTCGGCGTGCCTTGCGCCGCTGGGGTGGCCTGGCCGGTCGGCGTCGCCGTTGGTTGCGGCCCCGTTGCTGAGGCACCCACCTGGGCCACCAGCGCCGCCAGCACGAGACTACGCGCACCACTGCCCAGCACGTACGCGTTGTCGCCATTGGTCAGATAGAGTTGCTGCGCCTGCGGAAAGTACACCGCCAACGCCACATCTGGGCCCAGCAACCGCAACGCGCTGGCCAGGGCGGGCGCGAGCGCCGCGGCATCGCCCACCACTGGACCCGCGACACCCGTGGCCGCCAGGGCGTTGTCGCGCACCCATCCCTGTCCTCCGGTGGCCGTCGTCGGCCCATGCCAGCGGATCATATACCAGCGTGTGCCGTTGACCGATTGCGCCGCCTGCAGCTCGACGGGAAACCCCGGCTGCAACTGCGCGACGGCCAGCGTGTTGCGCGGATCGACGACCACCGCCGTTGGTTGCGCGATCCAACCCGGGCGCGGCAGGCTGAGTGCGGGTTCGGTAGCGGTCGGCGCGATCAGCGGCGTCGTCTGCGCCGCGCCGCCGAGGATGGGCAGCCGCAAGGATGAGAAGCTCACCAGACCGAAGATGCGCGCCGCCAGCGCGAGCGGCGCCACCCCCATCACAATGAACGCCAGCACCAGCAACGTCACGCTACCGAACCACTGCCGCCGCCGTAATTTGCGCGTGATGCGCGCCGAGGCACGGGCACGCTCGCGCCCGACGATGTCGGTCGCCTGTTGCTGGCCATTCAGCTCTGGCCCAGCCCCCATAGCACCTCCCCTGGCTCTCTCCCACTACCATTTCGCGTGAACGTCTGGCACCTTCACGCAACTGGCCCGGCTTGCCGCGCCAGCTATGTCACCACCAGTCTCCCCGTCATGCGGCATTCGGGTGAGTAGTTACGATCCGTCGTGGCGGCGCTACGCTACAGATATGCGCGCTTGCCCCCGTGATCCGTCGTGGCGACGCCGCGCTACGGGGGCGCTCTGGGCCGCGAGATGCGCACGCCTTCACCCGATCCGTGCATTAGCCGCGCATAGTATATCACGGGAGGGCAAGGGGACGGCAATGTCGCACGATTGTCGTCGTGCGGTAGGATGTTATAGGAGACACG
>DASYGC010000456.1:0-3470 GCA_036000225.1 Ktedonobacterales bacterium
CTCTTCGATGGCATCGCGAAAAGGGAGCCCTCCCCGCTGCCCTGATGCGCTTCGGTCAGCAACGTACGAAATGATGAGGTATCTGTCGATGCGTCTCCCAGATCGGGAGCGTCCATTGCCTGGAAAGGAACGATATCCCATGAAGAACGCGTGTGTGCTTGTCCTCCCCAACCGGAAGCTCATGCAAGGAGGTAGCCATGCCCCGCTCTTCTGATCCCTCTCACCGCTCCCAGCCTCCACTGGTGGCGGATGCTGCTCCAAGCAGTGCCACCGGCGCCTGGGCCATTGAAACGCATGGCCTGAGCAAACACTTTGGCAAGCGCACCGCCGTCGATGACCTCACCATCCGCATCCCTGCCGGAGCCATCGCCGGCTTCATCGGTCCGAATGGGGCAGGGAAGACGACTACCATTCGCCTGCTCCTGGGGCTCGTGCGGCCCAATGCCGGCAGCGCTACCATTCTGGGCTCTCCTCTCGTCGAACCTGATCGTTACCTTCCGCGTGTGGGAGCACTCATCGAAGCGCCGGCCTTCTATCCGGGCCTCTCCGGGCGGACCAATCTGGAGGTGCTTGCCCGCCTTGGTGGGTATCCCCGTTCTCGCGTGAACGAGCTGCTCGATCTGGTGGAGCTCTCCGAGCGGGCGCGTGACCGGGTTGGAAGCTACTCCCTGGGCATGAAGCAGCGGCTTGGCGTCGCGATGGCGCTGCTCCCCGACCCCGACCTGCTGATCCTCGACGAGCCGGCCAATGGCCTTGATCCGCTGGGTATCATCCAGATTCGCGACCTGCTGCGCCGCCTGCGCGAGCAGGGCAAGACCATTTTCCTCAGCAGCCATCTGCTGGGAGAGCTGGAACGGGTCGCAGACTGGCTGGTCATGCTCAACCGGGGGAAAGCCCTGTTCAGTGGTCCCGCCCGCGAACTGCTGGATCGGCGCGGTGAACTGGTAGTCGAAGCCGAGGAAGCAACACAACTCGACCTCGTGGCAGGGATCGCGAGCGGGGCAGGCTACACGGTCACGCGAGAGAATGGCTCTCTACGTATTGCCTGTCCCGCCAGTTTTGCTGAAGAGTTGCACCGGCGTGCCCGGGAAGCAGGCGCCACGCACATGGTTATCCGGGTGAGCGAGGCCAGTCTCGAACAACTGTTTCTGGCTTTCGTGGAAGGAGACCGTTCATGCTCTCGGTGATCCGGGCGTTTCGTAGCGAAGTGCTGAAGTTCCGCCGTTGGAGTGTCCTGGCCGGTGCCGGGGTAATGCTGGCGGTCAGCACCTTTATCGCCTACCTCACCTTTCACCAAATCGCTGCTGGAACCACCGGACCGGAGATGACCCACCTCATTGCCGCGTTTTCTACCCCTCAAGGATTGGTCTCTGTCATTGGCCAGGCACGATCCCTGATCATTGCCATTGCACTCATTCTGGTGAGCGCCAATCTCGCGGCGGAATGGACTCAGGGAACGCTGCGCAACCTGCTGGTGCGTGAGCCACATCGCTTGTCGTGGCTGGCGGGCAAAATGCTCGCCGTTGGGCTCTTCGTGCTGCTCTCCATGCTGCTCACCCTCGTGATCAGTAGCACCTGCATTCTCGTTCTCGCGCAGGTGCAGGGCATCCAGACCACGGCCTGGACCTCGGCGGCGGGGCTGCGCATCTTCCTGGCATTCTTCGGCAACGAGGCGCTCTGTCTCATCGGCGTCAGCGCCCTGGGCATGCTCATCGCCGTGCTGACCCGTTCAGTCGGCGCCGCCGTTGGGATCTCTCTGGCCTATATCCTGATAGTGGAGGGGATCATTGCCGTCGTCGTGCCGCAGGTGTCCCAATGGTTTCCTGGCCGGGTGTTCAACACCATTGTCGGAGCGACGGTGCCGATCGTCGGTCCCACCCCTCCCCAGGGGTACCTGGCGGCCCTGCTGGCGAGCGTGCTGTGGATTGTTGGCTTTGTCGTGGTCAGCGCTCTCGTCTTTCCGCGGCAGGACATCAACGCCTAACCGTGGGGAGGAAGCGTCATGCCGGTAGACACACCTGGAAACGAGCAGCCTTTGCCTACCTCCCCATCAATGCGCACGGCGCAAAAGCTGGCGGGAGTGATTGGCAATGAACGGCTCACGGCGCTGGTCAGCCTCGTGCTCCTGGCCCTGATCATTGTGGAACTGGTGACGTCGGCGTTCTTACGCCTCTGGCTCCCAGCCCATACCGTTGTCGGAGTCCTGTTGACAGGCCCGCTCCTGGTGAAGATGGGCAGTACGGTCTGGCGTTTTCTGTGCTACTACGCCAGGGTCCCAGCCTACGTGCGCCGGGGCCCACCTCCCCTCGTCTTGCGCGTTCTCGGCCCAGTCCTGCTCATCACCACCCTGGTCATGATTGGGAGTGGGATCGGACTCGTCGTGACGGGCCCGCTGCAGCCGTTCCTTCTGACACACGCCTTCAGTGCGCTGGTGTGGCTTCCGCTGATGGCAGTCCACAGCCTCGCGCACATGGCGCACGTTCCCCGCAGCATCGCCGATGATTGGAAACCTCAACCAGGGCTCTCCTCACCCGTTGGACGCGGACTGCGGCTGGGCACAAACCTTGGAGCCGTGCTGCTCGGTGTCATCGCGGCGTGGCTCCTGTTCCCTGCGGCAACCCCGTTGTTGGTGTGGGGTCAGACGCACGTCATTGGCGTAGGCCCCTTTCTCGTCGGCATGGCGGAGGTGCTCCTGGTGATCCTCTTCACCAGACCGTGGAGATGGGGACGTGTGGCCGAAGGAGCATAGGAGGGTTCCCAGCGTTCCCGGAGCCGATGGCGGCGGAGTTGCCGGACGAGCGCCTGGTACAGGGTACGCCATGGTCTGCTGCCACGCGCAGCACGGAAAGGGAGCGCTAGCCCCGTAGGAAGCCCGCGCTTCCCGGTGCCGGGACAGCGGGCGGTCCCATGCACAAGATCGTCAGCACCTCCTCCACCGTCGCTGCCAGCTGGAGAAAGGACCAGTCGCGCTCGCGGGGCAGCATGCCAGCTTTAATGCTGGCCACCAGTGGACGCCACTCCTCGCCGAACAAGATGAGTGGCGCCGGTGGCACCAGGCCGGAGGCGAGCAGCGTCCAGACCAGAGCCCATTCCGCCAGCGTTCCGCAGCCGCCGCGCAGGCAGACGTAGCCGCTGGCTGGCAAGATCAGCCGCTGCAAGCGCGTGAAGAGGTCCGCCACGCGGATCTCCTCGTCCAGCCAGGAGTTCGGCGGGTCGGGAATGTAGATGTCCATCGTCACGCCGATGGTGCGACCACCGGCCTCTCTTGCCCCTTGGGCGGCCGCCCGCATCGTGCCACCGGTGCCGCCGTTGCAGAGGGTGTAACCGGCAAGCGCCAGCCGTCGGCCTAGTTCGTAGGCCTGGGTGTAGTCGGCGTCTCCTTCGCGCGGCTGCGAACTGCCGAACACCGTCACGATTCTCGGCAAATCCGCCTGCGCTGCCGCCATCTCGCCTCCCCGTCGCCCGCAGTT
>DASYGC010000457.1:0-2017 GCA_036000225.1 Ktedonobacterales bacterium
GCATCGGGTTGTCAAGTGTTGGTGCGTCAGCAGCGGTGTCTTCAGCCCACGTCCTCGACCAACCACCTAGTTCGACGGAGCGTGTGAGCCTCGGTATGCACCTATGGAACCAACCTGGAAATCTTCCAACGCCGAGGGCAACCGACATCCATGCGGGATGCCCCTTCACATGGGAAAGCCGGTCATGAACGCGCGCACGGCGGCGGCGGCGACCGCGGCGATGGCGATGGTGTACACGATCATATCGCGACGCGCCGACTTGTTGCTGGCATAGACAAAGGCGACGGGGATGCCGATGAGCACGATCAGACCATAGACAAAGTGTAAGTTACTATCGAGGCTGCCGGGATGGCCAGGGCGCGCGCCGGAGAGATACAGGATACCGCCCATGGCCGCCTGCAGCACACCCAGTCCCGCCGTGATATAGAGCAGCGCGCGCATGATGCTGTCAATGCCGCGCTTGCGCACCAGCAGCACGATGCCCCAGATGGTGCCCAGGCCACCGAAGGTCCAGATCAGATAGACCAGAAACAGGTGTACGCCGAGGACGAAACTCATGGTTGATTTCTCCCTTGCGGATGATGACGACCGGATGATGGCGGGATGCGCAAACAGTGTGCCCTTGCGGTAGCCACTCGGCATACACATGCCTGCTGTGCTCCAACCTACAGCATAGCGTGACCCAGTCAGCCAGCGCAATTTTGCTGTTGAGCCGGACGTTCAGATATCCAGGATCTCCAGAGCCGGCGCGACGCCGCGCAGTTTGCGCACGACGGCGGCCAACAGCGGCGCGGGGATATGCGGTTGCAACGCCTCGATGGTCTCATAGACATCGAACTGATACTCCTGGGTCGACCAATCCCAGTGCTCCCAGGTGCGGTTGGCGTAGGCGGACCAGTCGGCAATGGACTTCGAATCACTCAGCGGCAGGCGTCTCGACGACCAGCACGCGATCCCAGCCGGCATAGTCGCCGATCACGCGCAGCGTGGCCTGGGGGAAGTGCGCGCGGACCAGCGCCTCCAACGCGTGGCGCTGGTCATAGCCGAATTCGAGCAGCAGCGCGGCACCCGGCAGTAGGTGCGCTGGTGCGGCGGCGAAGAAGCGGCGGAAGTGGCCCCGCCCATCCTCAGCGCCGTACAGCGCCAGCGCCGGCTCATAGCGTGTGACGTCAATCTGGAGCGTCGGCGCCTCGCGCGGAGCGATATAGGGCAGGTTGGCCAGCAGCAGATCCACCGGCTCGGGCAGCGGGTCCAGCAGGTCGCCCGCCAGTAGCGTCACGCGCGCCGCGACTCCCAGCCGCGCGGCGTTTTCCGCCGCCAGCGCCAGCGCCGCATCTGAGACATCGGTGGCGTAGAGGCGTGGCAGACGTGGCTCCAGCGCGGCGACTGAGAAGGCGATGGCGCCGCTGCCCGTGCCGATGTCCGCCACCAGCGGCGCCGCGCCGCGTGCCAGCCGCGCACGGGCGAGCACCAGCGCGGCCTCGACCAGATGCTCAGTTTCGGGCCGCGGGATCAGCGCGCGTGAATCAGTCAGGAAGTCGAGCCCCATGAACTCGCGGTGCCCGGTCAGGTACGCGACCGGCTCGCCAGCCAGCCGGCGCTCGATCAGCGCGGCGTAGGCCGCCGCCTGTTCGGTTGGCAGGGCACTCTCGGGGTATGCCAGCAGGGTGGCGCGCCGGGCGCCGGTGAGATGGCCGAGCAGCACGGCGGCATCCAACTCGGGCGTTGCGCTGGCGCCGGTGCGGGCGAGCGCGGCGCTGGCCACGTGCAGCGCCGCGCCCCAGGTGGTGGCGGCGCGCACCTCGTGGAGGATGGGATCGTCAGGGTCGTCGGTTGGCATGCGGTCTCCCGGCGTAGGGCGAGTACAAGTTAGTGTACCCCAGCGCTACGAAGAACTGACCTCATACCGCCAGCGGCAGTTGTCAATGGAGGACTTGATAAGATTAGAGCGCGATTTTTCGCGCTTCGATGAGGCAGTGCAGCGGGACGTCGGCCATCCATGCTCCATCTTCGCGCT
>DASYGC010000458.1:0-2282 GCA_036000225.1 Ktedonobacterales bacterium
GTCGCGCCCACGGCGGGCGCCGTGCCGCTGCGCAGGCCATGGCTGGGCGCGTTGAAGGCCCACTGCCCGGCGTTGCCCAAGTTGATGAGCCGCTCGTCCTGCCGGCGATACTGCGCGTACCAGGTGCAGTAGCCAAAGTAGGCGGCGTTGGGGTCGCCAGGGTAATCGGACATGCTATAGGCCGGGTGCCCCGGCGGAGGGGTCCACAGACCGTACGGACCGGAACTGGATCCGGAGCCGCCGCTGCCGGCCACCCAGTGCGCTGACGCCGACCAACTGGGAGCCGCGGCGAGCGGGCGCGCGGGGTTATGTTTGACCTGGCGCGTGGTCCGCGGCAACGAGGAGAGCAGCAGCGCGTGTGGCAACAACAGGTCGTTTTCCGAGGCGCCGAAGAGGTCGCCTTCCAACGGTACCCAGGCGGGATCGCCCGAGACAGGCCGTCCGCGGACGTCCAGGTACCAGGAGGTCGTGCAGTGTCTGACGAATCGAGTGGGCGATTGCCAGGACTCACAGAGTTCGGGCCGATCAAAGGTCAGCCATGACCGCACCGCATCAGCCGCATCGGCATGCGCCACAGGCGGCGCCGGTGCGATTCGCGCTCCGGTGGCGAGCGCCACGCCGCCCATCAGGGCCAGCGAAACCAACCTACCCCCCGTCCGCCACATCATCGGTGTCAGTGTCAATGAGTTACCCTCCGCTTGACAGATCGGGCGTGGCTTCCGGTGCCGCGCCCCTGTCGTCCTCGAACTGATGGGTCCTCCATCCGCCGCGCCCGCGCCCCGCGATCCCCATTGGCAGCCAACGCGATCGGTGGGTGAGAAGACGCTCTGGTCGCTTTGCGTGCATCAATGTTGTGTCCAGACGCACGCATTGAACCAAGTATAGAGTCAGAAACACTTGCTGTCTTCATATAGCACCGCAGGTGGTACTAACTGGCTACGTCTGCCTCCTGGTGGAGGGATCTCCTGGCGTCGGATGCCTCCAAGGGGTCAACGTGCCCACCGCTCACCGGCTCACTCCACCGGGCCACCCTCTACGATGGCGCCCCACGCAGGCAAACGGCGCCATGGATATCAGAACGGATGTACGTGCGCACCTGTCACATCGGGATTGGACACGCCGCTTGCGGCATGCGTGGCACTCGCGGGTGCCGCGTATTGCTGTGGCGGGCAGGGGTTGGCGCGTGGTAGCCTGAATGGCGGGATAGTACCGCCAGCGGCCCAGATCTCCCGCTGGGCCGGCAGGAGCAGTGAGGGCCGCATGGCCAGCGATGCGAGCCACCCGCCCACTACGTGGCGGGCGGTCATCTGGGACGTGGACGGCGTGCTGCTCGATAGCGCCGAACAGCACCGTCAGGCGTGGCATCGCCTGGCCGCCGACGAAGGCGTGGCGTTCACCGACGCCGATTTCTGGGCGACGTTTGGCATGCGCAACGCCGACATCATTCCCCGGTACTATGGCCCTGAGCTGGCACCTACGTGGGTGCGCGCGCTGGGCGAGCGCAAAGAGACCTACTACCGTGACCTGCTGCGGGCGCAGGCGGAGGCGTTGCCGGGCGCACGCGAACTGATGGTGGCGCTGCATGCGGCGGACTATCGCCAGGCCCTCGGCTCGTCAGCGCCGCCCGAAAATCTGCGCCTGATCGTCGAACTGCTGCATCTGGCGCCCTACCTGGAGGCCATGATCTCGGGCGAGCGGGTGGCCAGCGGCAAGCCGGCGCCGGATATCTTCCTGGCGGCGGCCGCGGCGCTGGGTGTCGCGCCCACGAACTGCGTGGTGATCGAAGATGCTCCCGCTGGGGTTGCCGCCGCGCACGCCGGCGGGATGCGGTGCCTGGCGGTGCGCCGCGCCGGCCAGGCCGACGCGCCAGGCCTGGAGGCCGCCGACCTGGTGGTGGACTCGCTGACCGAGGTCAATGTCGCCACTATCGCGCGGCTGCTCGAAGCGTGATGCGCATTGATGCGTGCGCTCGTCGCCAGAGCATCTGGCTGGTCGGTCTCAACTACTGCCTGGAGCAGATCATGCTGCCCTCAGCCCTTTGCCACGGCGGGTTTCTCGGGTTTCGGCGCATAGTAGCCAATACCAGGAAAACAAGTGGTATCAAATAGGAGGCACGCCATGCTGAGAACACGCATGGTCGTCGCACAACACGACGAGGTGATTCGCCGGGACCTCAGCGAAGAACTGCGGGACGCGGGGTATGAGGTGGTGGGTGAGGCAGGCGATGGGGCGAGCGCGGTGCGCCTCGCTCGCGAGCTGCGGCCCGATCTGGTCATCAGCTG
>DASYGC010000459.1:0-11934 GCA_036000225.1 Ktedonobacterales bacterium
GAGTTGGCCATGACCTGCTCGAAGGCTGCCATGACCTCAGGCCGCACCGTATCGGATGTGACGGGTGGCTGCTGGAGGAGGATTCGCAGCGCGGCCGCCACCCGGTCCTGCTCCTCAGGAGGTAGGGCTGCCACGTCTTCGATGGCTTTGCGTAGCTGCTCAGTAATCATTTCGCCTCTCCTTTGCTGGTGCTGCAGTATACCACCAGAGCACAGGCTCATGGCACGGTGTGCTGTCCAACACAGCCATTGCGTTTCAGGAGATCTCCGGCGGTTGAGTCGCGTCGCGCCATTCAGGTGGACGCTGACAGGTGCAAAAAAGCGCCCGGCTACCACCCGCGATTCGCCAGGCGAAAGGCGGGCAGGCATCCGAACGCTCAGGTACTTAGCCGGCTCAGGCAGCGCTGCCGCGGCCACCCATGACGGTCATCGCGATGCCAACCACCGCGAGGACAGCCCCGACGGCGATGAGAATCGTGCTGAAATGCCCGATGGGATTGAGGTGGAGTGCGTAATGGTTCACCAACCCCAGGATAGCCACAATAATACCGATGCCGAGCAGTCCGTAGGCTGCGCCCTTCATGTGTTCCTCCCAATCTGGAATCGTTGGTCTCGATCGAACGCCCGATGCATCCCCGGGCGCGCTTACCAGCGCCCCTGTGCTACTGTCAGGGCGTGACTGGTGGCGCCAGTATACAGACTCCATTCCGCCGTGTCAACAAACAGGGCGACAAACTTGGCGATACACGTGGCGATGGGCGCATAATCAGGCCGGCGCCCGGCAGACGCGCCATTTGTTCCCAGCCGCCAGTACGGCCCGTCGCGGCGAGCCAGCGGCGAGCCAGCGGCGAGCCAGCGACCGGCTGCGGGGCCTGTGGGCGTGGCCGGCGCATGGGCGCCTTCGTCTGGAGTGGTATACTGCTCAGTGGAACGGTCGGGGACCGGCTGAACGCTGGCGGTGAGCGGGGGAACGAGGTGGAGCGGTGCGGCTGTTTATCCGGTGGTGGGCTACGCTGGGCAAATCCGAACGCATTGTGGCGCTGGCTATTGGGCTGAGCGCGCCGATCGCGATCATCAACTCCACGGTCTGGGCCATCACCGTGGCCTATATGTCTCATCAGCGGGCGCTGGTCGAGATCGAGCGGCTGCGCCTGGAGGAGTTCCGCGCCGCCGAGCAAATGCCTGTTGGCGCGCCCATGCTTCCCCCTGACGCCGCGGCGCCGCGGTCCGCTCCCGACGCCAACTGAATCGCATGCGCCCAACCTCCCTCCGCGCAGCCACAAAATCCACTTCGAGGAAAGAAGCCACATGGCACAGCAAGGAACTCGCAAGCGCTTCTTTGGCTCTCCGTTCAACGATGAGGTCTTCGACGGACGGATCGAGCGTATCACCGAGGTGCCCCAGCCGCGCGGCGGCATGGAGATCCACGTTGATTTCTGGGGGCTGCTCCCCACTCAGACCCAACTGCTGGTCGATCGCGGCCAGCCCTGGGAGATCGTGCGTGGCGAACGGGTGCCGCTGCGGCTGCGCTTCACGCGCGCCAGCTGGATCCAGCGCACCGGCGCCTTCGCCGCGCTGGACGCGGTGCATGAGGATCATCCGGCGCGCCACCTGTTTGCCGTGACACATATGCGCCTGCCGGCGCACCCGCCGTTCTATCATCTCTTTACCGATGGACTCTTCGCCGATGATGTGCTGGCGCTGCGGGCGCAGGAGTGCCTGCTCGAACCGCTGCCCGGCGCGCACCGGTCCATCGAGGAACTGCGCCGCTGGGCGCGGCGACCGCCGCTGGCCAACCGGCTGGTGCCGATGCCGCGCGCGCTGCACCGCCGCTACGGCGGCGACCCCATCGCCATCCACCTGGGTGGTCGGATCCATCGCCAGCGCCTCTTCATCGGCGGCCTGCACCATCAGCGGGCCGAGCGCCCCCAGGTCGACCACGTGGTCAATCTCTGCGGCGAACTCAATCCGTGGGTGTTGGTGAGCGGCGCGCATAGGCAGGACCGGCATTGCTACAAGGGCGAGATGAGTGACGGGATGACCCCCGCCGAACTGTTGGCCGAGGCCCACTGGGTGACGGGACAGCTGCGCGCGGGGCGGCGGGTGCTGGTGCATTGCTACGCGGGTATCAACCGGTCGAGCACGCTGTGCTGCGCCGCGCTGATGGCGCTGGAGGGCCTGACGCCCGAGGCGGCGCTGGCGCGGGTGCGCGAGCACCACCCTGAAGCGTCGCCCGATCCGTATCACTGGTTCGTGCTGCGCTGGCTCGCCGCCTCCGGCGCGCGGGAGCGCACCGCGACGGCCCCCGGCGCCACCGCGACCACTCCGCCCGCCGCCAACGCTCCCCTGAGCGCCACCTTGCGGGATGTGGCGGTGATACGCTAGAATCCGGGCACAGTGATATGCGGGCAGGACGTTTGGCTGAATGGATGGGGGCGGAGCATGGCACCGATCGACGAGCAGGCCGTGCGCCAGCGGCTCACCGCCGAGCGCCTGCGCCTGGAGCATGAGATCTTCGAGCTGACCGAGGGCAGTCAATCGCTCCAATCATTCGATGCCTACGCCGACGCGAGCGGGTTGAAGAGCGAGCAGGCCGACGACGCGGAGATCGTCTTCGAGGCGCAGCGCACGCGGGGTGTCGTGGAGAACGCGCAGCGTCTGCTGGCCGAGGTGGAGGCCGCCCTGCGGCGGCTGGATGCCGCGCTCTATGGGGTCTGTGCCACCTGTGGCCAGGCGATCAATCCACGCCGGCTGGAAGTGCTGCCGTACGCGACGCTGTGCATTGAGTGTCAGTCCAGGGTGGATGCGCGTGCCACCCGCTAGCGCGTTGTTTCGCATGCCAATTGGGAGGCCCGCTGTCCGTGAAGTTGAGTAGTGCGCGACGCAACGACCTGGTGATGGTGGCGCTGGCGGTCGTGGTCATCCTGTTAGATCAATGGACGAAATCGCTGATTGTCGGCTATTTTGGGGTACCCTACGTCAAGCCACCGATCCCGATCTTCGGGCCGGTGCTCGAACTGCAATACATTCGCAATACCGGGGTGGCCTTCAGCCTGCTCGAAGGCCAGGCGGTGCTCTTCGTCTTTATTGCCATCGCTATCATTGTGATTGGCGTGCTCTACTGGCGGCTGCGCGAGACGGCCGGCCTGCTGATGAAGCTGACGTTTGGGTTGATCCTGGGCGGCGCGTTTGGCAACCTGCTCGATCGCTTCCGCCAGGCATACGTGGTGGACTTCATTCATTTTCAGATTCCCGGTCGCTTTGACTTTCCGGTCTTCAATCTGGCGGATAGCGCGATCTCAATCGGCGTGGTAGCGCTCGCGGTGCTGCTCTGGCGCGGCGCGCCCGGCGCCACGCACCCCGGGCCGGCGCAAGGTTCGCCGCCACAGCCGGCAAGCGCGCGCCCGGCCCGATCGTTCGACGAGAAGCGCGACGAGCGGCAGTCGCCGGCTGCGACGGCCAGTGGTCTCGCGACGCCGCGCGTCCGCAATCCGAACGCGCGCAGCGGGTGAACCGACATCCTCTCGTTGCGATTGGCCAGCGGTGGAACATCGTCGCGGAATGCTGCCGGGTGAGACCCAAAGGTATCAAGCGATGGCGAGGACTGCGCTGGTGGCGGGCGTGGGAAGTACTACAGGCTTGTGGAATGAATTCCACGACTAATCTACAATGCGAGATGGCGAGCGGGCTGGCGGCTGCCGGAGAAGCCCCCCCGAGCGGGCCGCGGAGACGTGGTGTGGGATCATGACCGAAGTAGAGCAGAGTTTGACCGTCGCGGAGTCCGAGGCGGGGCAGCGGGTGGATCGCTATCTCGCCGCCACGATTGCCGGACTTTCGCGTACGCGCGCGCAGGCGCTGATCGAGCGCGGCGCGGTGACGATCGGCGGGCGAACCGTGCGCGCGAGCCTGCTGGTGGAGGCGGGCCAGCGGATTGACATCGCACGGATACCTGACGTTGCCCCCCATGCCCACGCGCCCGCGGCTGAGCCGATCCCCATTCCGATCATCTATGAGGATGACGCGCTGCTGGTGATTGATAAGCCGGCGGGCATGGTGGTGCATCCCGCGCCGGGCCACGCCACGGGCACGTTGGTGAATGCGCTCGCCGGGCGTATCGGCGTCGCCGGCATGGATGACCTGGGCGACGCAACCCCGCGGCCGGGCATCGTGCACCGACTGGACAAAGATACCTCCGGCCTGATGGTGGTGGCGCGCGATGCCGCCAGCCTGGCGGGCCTGGCCGCGCAGATGAAGGCGCACAGCACCATCAAGCGCTATCTGGCGCTGGTCGAGGGCCAGATGCCCGTGGCCGAGGGCGCCATCGAGGCGCCGATTGGCCGCGATCGCCGCCAGCGCCAGCGTATGGCGCTGGTCAGCGTGGCGGGCGGTGGGCGCGAGGCGCGCACGCGTTTTCGGGTGCTGCGCACGCTGCGCGGGCGTTCGCTGCTGGAACTGCAGCTGGAGACCGGGCGCACGCATCAGATCCGCGTGCATCTCGCCGCGGTGGGTCACCCCGTCGTCGGCGACCCCACCTATGGGCGCGCGCAGTCACCGCTGCCACCACGCCAGTTTCTGCACGCCAGCCACCTGGAGTTCGAGCACCCCATCACCCACGCCTGGCTGAGCTTCGACGCGCCACTGCCGCCAGATCTCGCTGATTTCCTCGAAGCCTGGGAGCGGCAGGAGCCGAGCGAGTAGTCGCGCCCGCCGGGGTAAGCGCGGTTCCATTGGGCTGGGTGGTTCTTCATGGACGCGGGCTGAAGACACCGCTGCTCATCCCGCTCCGGCGAGACGGTCGGTGGGTGGGCGTCATACGATCCAGCTCACCCCCAACCCGGGTCGTCGTGGTGAGCGGGAGTACATCGGTGTGAGCTGAGCCGCAACGCGATCATTGAATGACCCTGGCGACCCCAGGCGGTGAACATGACGGGGGAGCAGACTGCAAAGTTGGGGTCAATCAGCAGCGCGAGCAGACGCGCGAACTCCTCACGCGTGTCGTCTTCCCCGCACCGGGCAAGCCGCAGAGCAGGATCAGCCTCGGTGTGGCACGTTCAGCCATCACGTATCTCCAACGTCGTGGCGGTATCTGCGTCCGAGGGCAAGTGCCAGGCGACGACTACCGCTGTGGCGGCGGACTGGATACGTGCTCGAAGACCGAGCCGATCGCGGGCTCAAACAGTGACAGCGGCCAGGGCAGGTGCGGCGGCGGGCACCAGTCGGTGCGCTTGACACGCCCCACGCCCTGGAACTGCTGGAGCGCGGCATCCAGTTCGTCCGCGTCCATCAATGTGCGGGCTTGTTCGACCATGTGCGCGAGGTGGTCGGGCAGCGCATACGCCGTGGGCTGGATGGCCACGGTGGTCGCGCCGGTTTCGCCGCGCTCCAGGAGGATGGTCGCAGCTCCCAGGTTCACCTCGATGTGTACTTTGTGCCGGTACATCATAGGGCTCCTCTTCGCTCCCATGTATCGCCGCGGGTCAATTCGTACGCGACTCGCACGAAGACCCGCACATCGCCACCAGAGCGCACACCCGTGCGCGACTACGGAGCACGGGGGCAATCACTCGAAAGTCGCTTCACCTTTGCCTGGCACCAGACGGCTCGGACGAATCCGCCACAATCAGGCTGACGATATCCAGCACGGATGCGCGTTGTCAAGTGGCAAGCTGCCTTATAGCGGGATCGCGCCGCGCATTCTCTGCGCCGCCTCCTCGGGCGATTGCACCATAAAGTGCTCGTGATACATGAACTGCAGCGCGCTGGTGTCCGGCCCCCAGAGGCGCGGCGCCATGTAGACGCGGGGCGCGAGGCGCGCGTGCAGCCAGAAATCCTCGCGGTCAGCGGTGCCGGAGAAGAAGGCCAGGTTGAAACTGTAGACGCCCTGCGACGCCAACTGCGCCAGCGCCTGCGACAAGCCGCGGCAGAACTCGTCCAGCGCGCCGTCGGTCAAGTCGAGCATGGTGCGCCGCTCAGGGAAGATCACCAGCAGATCAGACAGCAGGCTCTCGGAAACGAAGCTGGTGAGCCAGGCGGTGTGCTGGCCGCGTGTGATGAAGCGCTCGGCCTGGCGCTCCTCAGCGTCGAGCAGATCGGCCCAGTAGGGGCGACCCTCCGCGGCGAGGTAGCGCTGGCTGGCCGCCAGTTCGCGCTCCATCAGGTCGCCGGGCGTGTCGGAGGCGAAGAGCTGCAGGTGCGGGTGGATCTGCGTGCCGCCGGAGGCCGGGAAGTAGTTCCAAAAGGTGAGGGCGTAGGTCGTAGCGGGCTGGCGCTGAACCTGCTGGAAGTAGTCCTGGGCGGCGCCAAAGGCATCGGCCAGCAGTGCCGGAGTGAAGCCGGTCATGGGCACGTAGTGGGTGTGGGTCATGGCCACCACGGCGCTGTGCTCGTCGTAGGGCGCCAGATTGGGGAAGACCACCGCCTCGCCGCGCTGGACGCGGCCCGCGGCGATCACAGCGGCGGGAAACTTCGGCGTCACCGCGAAGACGCGGGCGGGACAGAAGGGGCAGGTGGCGCGCGAGTCCGCGATCATCTGGGTGAAGTCGACGGGGGCGAGGTGAAAGCCGAACACGTGCGCCACGCGCCCGCTGCGTCCGGTGAGCGGATCACGCCGCACTTCACAGCGGATGGTCGCCTCCTGGTCATCATCGCGTGGGTTGAGGTAGCGCGCGACCTTCTCGCGGCGCTCGAACTGGATCGGCATGTCGCGTTGCTCCTTCCGTCGCCAACGAAAACCTGCCCGCGAGAGCGGCTTTCCTCAGCGCGGGTGTGCGGGCAGAAGTTGAAACTTTTGAGATTGCACTCAGGGAAATTACGAGGTTCGGGTGAGGGCGTGCGCATCAGCCCCAGAGCGCACACCCGTGCGCGCCTACGCAATGATAACGGGGCCAGAGCGACGCTGCCCTACACCCGTGCGCCACGACAG
Organism: Ktedonobacterales bacterium; assembly: GCA_036000225.1. Taxonomy (GTDB): domain Bacteria; phylum Chloroflexota; class Ktedonobacteria; order Ktedonobacterales; family JADMIN01; genus DASYGC01. Next base: position 6,922 of record DASYGC010000459.1, read on the forward strand.
CGCGGAACCGATCACCCGCATGACGGCGGCGACATCCGCTCGATGAACCGTGCCGCATGCGCGCGCGCCGATAAGAGCGAGCCGCTCTCCCATTATACGGTGGGGAGCGGCTTCGGTGATTCGCAGGGGAAGCGGTTGATCTGTCTGCTCGTGCGGCGCGTGGACCAACGCGATCGCTAGAAGATGTTGTGGTGTGGGCGCGCGAGTGAATAGGTGACGAGCACGAGCAGCATGGCGTTGACGGGGTGGAAGGCGCCAAAGAGCGGCAGCACATGACTGGCGTCGATCAGCAGGCCCTGCACGATCATCAGGCCGGCCAGCAGCCACGAGCGGGTGACGAGCGAGCGGCCAAGGTGGCCCGTGAGCGCCAGCACGGGCAGGCTGAACGACGCGCCGATCAGCAGCGAGCCAAGAATCATGTGGGGCAGGAAGGTGTATACGCCAAAGATGGCGATGCCGGCGAAGAAGATCTGCAGCGCGATCCCGACCAGCAGCACGCGGGCGACGATGACGTGGGCGCGGGCCAGGCCGCGACGCGCGCTGGTGGTGGTAGTCGTTGCGATGAGACGGTGCGCGGTCAGATCGGCGGCGGTGACAGGGGATTCTTGCTGGATGGAATCGCTGGGTCGGTCGAGCAGTGTTGGCGCGGTCATGATTGACCTCCCGTGCTGGCGGATGGCGGCGGGCGAGGCATCTACGTGTGCGTCGTGCGGGCCGCATCGGTGTGTTCAGCATCTCTTCCTGCTCTGAATCTACCCCCTCGCCGTCCCGAGATCGTTACCGGCGGCGTTACCGGCGGCGTTACGAGGAAATGGCATGCGCGAATCGGCGTACCGGCGAGTGGGTGGGTCACGCGTCTGACTCCGGCGCGGCGACCGGGGCGATACTCCCCAGATCGAACGTGGGCAGCGCATGCGGTATACTTGCCAGGGAGGCCAGCGCGGGCTGGCGCGATGGGCGCTGGACGGAGCGGCAGGAGGCAAGCGCAATGGAACTCAAGGTCATCCCGATCACCAAGCCCGAGGATGTCAACCTGATCCTGGGGCAGGCGCACTTCATCAAGACTGTCGAAGACCTGCACGAGGCGCTGGTGAGCGCGGTCCCCGGCGTCCAGTTCGGCCTGGCGTTCTGCGAAGCCTCGGGGCCGGCGCTGGTGCGCTGGAGCGGTACCGATGACGAACTGAGTGCGCTGGCGCGCACGACGCTGCGCGAACTGGGCGCTGGTCACGCCTTCCTGATTCTGCTGCGCAACGCCTTCCCCATCAATGTGCTGCCGGCGGTACGCGCCGTGCCGGAGGTCTGCGGCATCTACTGCGCCACGGCCAACCCGGTGCAGGTGATCGTCGCGGAGAGCGAGCAGGGGCGGGGTATCCTGGGGGTGATTGATGGTGGCCACACGCAGGGCATCGAAACGGAGCAGGATATCGCCGAGCGCAAGGCACTGCTGCGGCGCTTTGGCTATAAGGCGGAGTGAAGGGCATCGTGGCCGGACTGGCCGGGCACCAGTTCCGCCCAGGGGGCGAGCGCGTTTGTGTTGTGCGCCATCACGGCACCTCGCTTCCGCCAAAGAAGGCTTGCATGGCCTTTCCAGCAGCATAGCACACGCCTGGCGGCTGCGCCGTGGCGGCGCCGACGGATCGTCTGGGGACGAGAAGGCTGAGCGTAACCGTGGTCGTATAACTAACGGGTGCGTTGGTTTAGATCGGGTGTCGTACTGAGCGTCCGCCAGGATGGCTAATTCCAGCCATGTGGCGCGGTGCGCTCATGACATGCGACACTGATGCGACGCTGCATGCGTCTCAAGCACCCACTCAAGGAGCATGTTATGACGACTGCCATCGAGCCAACTCAGGCCGTGATTGATGAATTTGTGGGCAATGCCCACGGCAATTTCGAGCGTGTGGTGGCGCTGCTGGCGGAGTATCCCAGCGTGCTCGATGCCAACGCGAGCTGGAACGAGACCGCCATCGACGCCGCCGCGCAGATGAACCGCGACGATATCGCCGAATTTCTGCTGGCGGCCGGCGCGCCGCTGGCGATCTGCACCGCAGCTGTGCTCGGCCTGGCTGACCAGGTGGCCGCCATGCTCGATGCCGATCCCACGCAGGCGCAGGCCACCGGCGCGCATGGCATTCCCGTGCTGTATTTTCCCAGCATCGCCAACCACGTGGCGATTGCCGAGCTGCTGCTGGCGCGCGGCGCGGAGGTCAACGCGGGAGCGGGTGGCACGACCGCGCTGCATGGCGCCGCGCTCTTCGGCGTGGCGGATATGGCCGAGTGGTTGTTGGCGCACGGCGCCGACGCCAATGTCCGCGACCAGGAGGGTAAGACGCCGCTGCGGGTCGCGCTCGACCGCGAGCAGGCCGACGTGGCGGCGGTGCTGCGCAAACATGGCGGCGTCGAGGAGTAGCGCCCACGGGTGGGATGTAGCATGCTTCAGGCGAAAGGCTACGTCCCCAGGGTGTGTAGGGGTCCGGGCGTTTAGACCACCTGGTTCGCCCGATACTCAGTGGCAATTCGCCAGCTGCGAGGCCAGGTTCTGCTGCGTGCAGGTGCAGGATCTGCCGCAGCTGCGGTTGCAGGTCACTGAGCATCAGGCGCTGCACGTGCAGTGTCCAACGTGCCAGGCCGTAGCCGTGGGGAGCTTTCCGCCAGCAGTGTCCAGCCGGGCGCAATATGGTCCGCGGCTGCGCGCCTTCGCCGTGTATCTGGTCGAGCAGCAACTGGTGCCCTACGCGCGGGTGCAGGAACTGCTGCGCGACCTGTGCGGCGTGGCCCTGTCAGGCGGGACACTGGTCGCGTGGGTGCGGGCGGCGGCCACCACGCTGGAGTCGGTCGAGGAGCAGATCAAGGCGGCACTGGGCCGCGCGCCGGTGCTGCACAGTGACGAGACCGGCGTGCGCCAGGGTGGCCACCTGGCCTGGGCGCATGTGGCGAGCACGGCCCGGCTCACCCATTACGCCATCCACTCCAAACGCGGCAGGGACGCGACCGACGCCATTGGGATCTTGCCGGCATATACCGGCGTCAGCGTGCACGACGGCTGGAAACCGTATCAGACCCAGACGCGGTGCCGCCATGCGCTGTGCAACGTGCATCACCTGCGCGAACTGACCTTCCTCGCAGAGCAGTATGAGCAGGGCTGGGCGACTGAGCTCAAGCGTCTCTTGCGCGAGATGAAAGCCGCCACCGAGCAAGCCCGGCGGCAGGGGCATACGCAGCTCAACGCAGCCGTGCGCAACGCATTCGTCGCCCGCTACGACGCGCTCATCGCCGCCGGGCTTGCCGCCAACCCGCCGCCAGAACGAGGACCCCACCGCCGCGGCCGTTTGAAACAATCGCCCGTCCGCAACGTACTCGAACGGCTCTTGCTCGGCAAAGCGCAGGTGCTGGCTTTCCTCTACGATCTGACCATCCTGTTCGACAACAATCAAGCCGAGCGTGACCTGCGCATGCTCAGGGTCCAACAGAAGGTGTCGGGCAGCTTCCGCTCGTCCGCCGGCGCGCAGGCCTTCGCCCGCCTGCGGGGCTACCTCTCCTCGCTTGCCAAGCAGGGGCGAGCTTTGCTCCCGGCCCTCGAGGCCGTGTTCGCCGGTACCCCGCTCTCTCCGAGCGTTGTCTGACCTGGTATTCGTGTTGGCTCAGGGGTGCGCCATTGGTTCCGCAAATGGGCCTAGCGGGCTACCATCCGGCAGCGCACCTTGGCTCACACTCTGGTCTCGCCACCGTGTGCTTCACCCCGGTCATCGCCGAGGCGGAGGCGATACCCTTTCACGAGCACACCGGCCGGCGGCTGGAAGTCAAGCTCGGGGGCACGCACGAAGCCGGCGCGCTCATACAAGCGGACAGCAGCCTGCATCGCATCGTGGGTGTGCAGCCCCAGCGTCGTGGCCCCGCTGCGGCGGGCGCGCCGCACGCACTCCTGCAAGAGCGCGGTGCCGATGCCTTGCCCACGCGCGCTGGGCGCGACGGCCATGAGGCGCACCTCCGGCCAGCTGGCGCTCACCGGGCCATGCACATAGGCCTTGGCCTGCGGCGGATACAGCCACACGCTCCCAACGAGCGTACCGGCACGCTCGGCGACAATGCGCTCCACGGACCCCTCCTCCGCGTCGAGCGTTGCCACCAGGGCCCGCCGGTACCCCGCCCAGAAGGGCTGCACCGCGTACTCCTCGTAGGCGGCCAACGTCAGGTCTCGAATCGCGTCCAGCTCGTCGGCGCGCGCATCCCGGATGGAGAGGTCTAGCAGCATCGGAAACCTCCTGACCCTCGTTCTCGTCGCCCTGGGGCTCGGCTGCGAGTTGGGCGAGCCGTACCTGCGATGTCATACGCCTATGTTATCCTTCCAGCGCAAGTCTGCCTAAACTGTTACGGTCGTGACAAATATACCTACGAGAACGATTAGAAGAGCGGCCGTCATGGTCAGCCAGTGGCGCGTTCCGCGCATGTCTGTCTTCCTTCGTGATTTGGAGTCTTTGCCCTTCATTTCGCGCCAGTCAAGGTTGGTGCGCCGGTGAAAATCCTCCTGGTGGAATGAGGCCGGTCCACGTAAGCATGCGATCTTTACCGTTGGCAGTATATCCACAGATCTCCAGACGTAGCAAGCAATGCCATCAACTTGCGCCACTCAACTATACTGAGCCGGTGGGACACGCGCCTTCATGCACCGGCAAGCGAGCCGGTCGGGCCCGAGGTTCTGAACCGTGAAAGCCACCGCCGTATGCTATTAGATGAGCCCTCCCGTACGCTGCGCCCTGCCACGTGCGGCTCAGTGCGCCGACTCCGATTCCCTCACCGTCCCGTCGTGATGGTCCTCGCCGTTCTCGCCCTCAGCCTGCTCAGTGCCTGCGCGCTGCCTGGCGCGCGCGGCACCACCGCCCATCCGCTGGCGGCGCGCACCCCCACGGCGATCCCCGTTGCGCCCACGCCGACCAATGTGCCCGCGGGCTGGGTGGTCTATGTCGGGCCGCACTTCACGGTGGCCTATCCGAAGAGCTGGACCTACGCCTTTGG
>DASYGC010000460.1:0-3506 GCA_036000225.1 Ktedonobacterales bacterium
CAAGCTGACCACCGCGCTGCCGCTCAATGAGATGCAGGCGGCCATGGATCAGGCGGCGCCGGTGGCCACCGTGCCAGTGCGCGACCCCATGACCCGTGATGGCGCGGACCTGAGCCTGACGAAGCTCAACCTCTACCGCACGGGCGTGGACCAGGCTCCGGTCGTCTCGCTCGATCAGGCGCGCGTGGACCAGCGCGCCTACTGTCAGAACCTGTTTCAGATCGCACCCGCCCGCTTGCTGCGTGATATGGCGCTGACGCAGGTGGCGGCCTCACCGGTGCCCCTGGCGGCCAATAACCTGTTCACCTTCCTGGCGCAGCGCTTCAACTTCACCGTCAGCAACCAGGGACTCAATTGCTCGGAACTGGTGGACCAGCGCAGCCCGATCACCTTGCGCCGCAACGAGCGTGGGGTCGCGGTGGCGGCGACCATTCATCTCGCCACCACCACCTCGGCGGCGCCCTCGGCGCCAGCGGCTACCGCCCCGGTAACGGCCCCGGTAACGGCACCGACCGCCACGGGTACGCCAGCGGCGACCGCCACTGCCGCGCCCCCGATGCCGGTGACAACGCCGGCTGGCGGCGGCGATGGCGACCACGATCACGACCACGGCGGGAATGCGGCGCGGGGTGCTGGCCAGGTGGGCGATACCTGGCGCGTGAGCTGAGATGAAGGCGCCCGGTGTAGGCTGGCCGCGGCTGGCGGCGTGGCTCGTCGTGGTCCTGTTGGTGGGGGTGACCACGGCAGCCAGCCTGCGGGCCATGCGACAGCTCGCGCCGGTGGCGCCGCCGGATGTCGTGCGGGTGGAAGGGCTGGTGGTGGCCATGCGCCCAGATGGAACGTTCGCGCTGCGCGAGCCAGGGCATGGAGGGTGGCTGTGGTTGCGCCCCGCGCCGGGCGCGGGCATCTCGCTGGCGCATCTGTGGCGGCATCTGCGCGAGCATGCCGAGACCGACGTCAGCTATGAGGTCGAGCGACATGGGATGGCGCTCGCATGGATCGCCGATTGATGGCGCCGCGAAGGAACACGTCATGGTAAATGATCGGCCGCTCGCCACGCAGCCAGGTGCAGGCGTGACCGCCAATACCTTCGATCCGTCGAGCACCTTCCCGGTGCGCGTGCCGACGGTGGGCCGGTTTCCCACGGTGCTGGCGGGAGTGGGCCGCAAGGAAGCGCCCTCCATTCCCCGCCAGCGGGGACAGACTGGTCGGGTTGGTCGGGATGGGGTGGATCTGCTGGTCGTGGGCAACGGCATCGCCGGGTTCACCGCCGCGGTGGAAGCGCGCCAGCATGCGCCCGATGCCACCATCAGCCTGGTGACGGCGCAGGCGCATCCCACCATCAATACGCCCGCTCTCAAACAATTCGGGGCGGGCCGCCTGGCGCTGGAGCAGTTGCTGGCCTATCCAGCGGGCATCGAGCGTGAGATGGGCATCGAGGTCATCAACCTGCGCGCCGAGCAGTTGGATGCGCGCCGTCACGAGCTGCGCCTCGCCGGCGGCCGCACGCTGCGCTATCAGCGGCTGCTCCTCGCGACCGGCGCGCAGGCCGTGGGTCTGCCGGACGACTGCCCCGGGCGCGACTTTGATGGCGTGGTCACGCTCCACACGCTGGCCGACTATCAAGACCTGCGCCGGCGCTTGCCGTCCGCGGCAGCGGTGGTGGTGATCGGCGGCGGCTACCATGCGGCGGAGACAGCCATGTTGCTGCGCCAGCGACGACTGCGCGTCACCTGGCTGATCCGTGGCGAGCGCCTGCTCGCGGGACAACTCGATGCGGGGGCGTCGCAGGTGGTGCTGGAACACATCCAGCGGCTAGGGGTGCAGGTACGCCTTGCGACCGAGGTGGCGGGTATCGTGGGGCGCATCGGCGAGGTGGCCGGCGTGGTCACCTCCTCTGATGAGTTCATCCCTTGCCAGCTGGTCGCGAGCTGCACGGGCGTGCGGCCGGCGGTGGAGCTGACGCGCGACAGCGGGCTGGCGGCGCATGCGCGCCACGGCATTCGGGTGAACGATCGGCTGGAGAGCGATGTGCCCGGCATCTTCGCCGCGGGCGCCGTGGCGGCGGTGACCGATCCGCAGACCGGGCAGCGCGCGGCACGCGGGCAGTGGTATTTCGCGTTCCAGCAGGGACGCCTGGCGGGGGCCAGCATGATGGGAGCGGCGCTGCCCGCGCGCGCGACCACCAGCGCGCTGGGGAGCTTCTGGCATGCGACGCAGGTGGAAGGGCTGGGCGTGCTGACGGTGGGAGCGCCGCTGATCGCGGAGCGCGAGCATCCGACCTATGAGGTGCATGCCAGCGGCGGCGCGGGCTGGCATCGCCGCATCGTGCTGGCGGGCGACCGCCTGGTGGGCTATCTCGCCGCCGGTGGTCAGCCGCCCGCTGGACTGGCCATCAAGTGTCTGATCGATGAGCACATCGACGTCCGTCCGATCGCGCGTCAGCTGTTGACCCGCGAGTGCGACGTGCGCGCGTTCATGACACAGCACCGGCTGGATGCGCTGACACGCGGCGAACATGCGGCGCTTGAATTCACCAACGAACCGGCGTCGTCAGTCCGCCCCGGTGCGCATTTCCAACCCGCATTTGGGTGAAGCCGCTCCAGAGGACCGCGCAAGGAGGGTGGCATGCATCGTTCGGCGGCGCAGGTCGCCGATGAACTTTCGGCCTGCATTCGCTGCAATGAGTGTCTGACGGTCTGCCCCGCGCTGGCCACGCCGCTCACGATCGAGCAACTCAATCGCGAGACGCTGACTGGCGACATCGCGCCGGAGGTAGCGCGCTTCGCGCGGAACTGCTTGCTCTGCGGGGCGTGTGTGCCGGTCTGCCCGGTGGGTCTGCACCGCGACGCGATGATGCTCTGGATCAAGGTGCGCATGCTGCGCGGCGCGTTCGCGGGCGGTTGAGTTCGCCAGGAGGTCGCTCGATGTCTGTACGACGCGAGGTGCACGCCACACCAGCGCCGGAGCGCGCACGCGATGAGATGCCGCGCTACCGCTGGCTGGGCGGTTCGCTCTCGCGCGCGCAGCGGATCGCGGCTCTGGCCGCGCTGGCGATGGGCATCGGGTTGGGCGCGCTGTATCTGGGCTATCTCTACGGCGGCGATGTGGCGCCCGACAGCCCCTTCGGCTATGGCTGCGCGCTCGCGGGGACGGTGCTGTTGCTGGTCGCGGGCCTGGGCTATCTGGTGCGCAAGCGGCTGGGACACCAGCGCGCGGGGCGGCTGCATGGTCTGCTCGCCTGGCACATCGCGGCCAGCGTCGTGGGGCTACTGCTGATCTTGATGCACGCGACCGGCAACTTCAACGCGCGCAGTGGTACCTACGCGCTCGATGGGTTGGTGGCGCTGGTCGCCAGCGGCATCATTGGTCGTGCGCTCGATAGGCTTGGTCCCTGGCTGGCCGCGCGTGCGGCGCTGGCGACGCTGACCGCCGGTGGCGACGAGCAACTCGACCAACTCGAACAGCGAGTGCTCGCGCGCCCAGCGCGGGCCGTGCCCGTGAGC